>CAKRAY010000008.1 GCA_934296355.1 uncultured Clostridia bacterium | reverse complement strand
GTAATGCCCCTTGCGACTGGTACCGTTAACGACTGGCGCCGTTATTTTAATTCTCGCTAAAAAGCAAATCCGCGTAAGTCGGCATCGGCCAATAGCGTTTGGCGGTAAGAAGTTCGGTTTCGTCCACGGACTCTCTGAGTTTATCCATTGCGGGCAGTACGACGTTTTTATAATACTTCGCTTTCTCCAAGTCGTCCGCTTTGCCCGTCGTGAGTTCTATTTCCGTTTCCAATTCCTTTACGCGTTTAATCGTTTCCGAGTAGAGCGCGTTCAAACGTTTCAAAACGGTCAAATCGGGCGTAACGTCGAGCGCCTTTTCCGCAAGAGCGGTCTCCGCGAGTTCTTTCATGTACGAAGTGACCGCGGGTAAAATCAAATTACGCGTCATGTCCGTCATCGTAACCGCCTCTATGTGCAGCTTCTTACAATAATTCTCGATAAGTATTTCTTGACGCGATTTAAGTTCTTCTCCCGTGTAAACTCCGTACTTAGAAAACAGTTTTACGTTCTTTTCGTCGGTCATGTGCGGCAAGGCGTCTACCGTAGTCGGGTAATTCACTAAACCGCGTTTTTCGGCTTCCTTAACCCATTCTTCGGAATACCCGTTACCGTTAAATATGATTTTCTTATGTTTTCTAATCGTATCTTTGACTATTTGCGCCACGCCCTCTTTTAAGTCGGAGCAACCCTCTAAATAGTCGCTGATTAAAGAGATTTCTTCCGCGACTATGGTATTGAGAACGGTGTTTATTCCCGCCACGGAGAACCTTGAACCCGGCATACGGAACTCGAACTTATTCCCGGTAAAAGCAAAAGGCGAAGTACGGTTTCTGTCGGTGGTGTCTTGCGGAAGTTTAGGCAAGCCTTTCACGCCGATTTCCACTTCGCACTTGGCGCGCTGAGAATAATTTCTTCCGTCGGCAATCGCTTGCAATATGCCGCTTAATTCCTCTCCGAGGAATATGGAAATTATCGCCGGCGGCGCTTCTTGTTTGCCGAGACGATGGTCGTTGCCCGCGCTGGCAACGCTGATTCTCAGTAAGTCTTGATGCTTGCTTACCGCGCTGATAACCGCGCAAAGCGATACTATGAACAGCATGTTATCGCTGGGATTGTCGCCCGCGTGGAAGAGGTTTATACCCGTGTCGGTGGCAAGCGACCAGTTGTTGTGTTTGCCGCTGCCGTTAATGCCCTCGAAAGGCTTTTCGTGCAACAAGCATTTGAAACCGTGACGTGTCGCGACTTTTTTCATAAGTTCCATTACGAGTTGGTTATGGTCGGTAGCGGTGTTCGTGTCGCAATAAACGGTGGCGAGTTCGTGCTGTCCGGGCGCGACTTCGTTGTGTTTCGTCTTAGCGAAAACTCCCACTTTCCAAAGTTCCACGTCAAGGTCGCGCATATAGTTTACCACGCGAGGTTTGACCGCGCCGAAATAGTGGTCGTCGAGTTCTTGCCCCTTAGGGCTTCTCGCGCCGAAAAGCGTTCTACCGGTAAAAACGAGGTCGGGACGCTCTTGGTAAAGTCTGCGGTCGACAAGAAAGTACTCTTGTTCGGGCCCCGCGCACGGAATAACTTTTTTTACGTCCGTTCTGCCGAATATGTGTAAGAGCCTTACGCCTTCTCTGTTTATGACTTGCATCGAACGAAGCAAAGGCGTTTTTTTGTCGAGCGCTTCGCCGTTATAAGAACAAAACGCCGTGGGGATACACAAAACGCCGTCTTTAATAAACGCGTAAGACGTGGGGTCCCACGCAGTATACCCTCTCGCTTCGAAAGTCGCTCTGAGACCGCCGTTAGGGAAGGACGACGCGTCCGGTTCGCCCTTAATGAGTTCTTTACCGTTAAACTCGGTTACCACTCGGCATTTACCCGAAGGCACGATAAAACTGTCGTGTTTTTCGGCGGTAATACCCGTCATCGGTTGGAACCAATGCGAATAATGCGTGCAACCGTTTTCTATCGCCCAGTCCATCATCGCCTTGGCGATTTCGTCCGCCAAATACGGCGGCAAACTTTTATCTCTGTCCACGCAAGACTGAAATTCTTTATACGATTCGGGCTTCAATCTCTTTTTCATAACGGCGTCGTTAAAAACAAGACTGCCGAAAATTTCCGTTACGTCCATATTATAAATTCCTTGTATTTTATTTCTACTAAAAATAATAACACGAAAGGGCGAATTATACAAACGTATATAAAAAACATTTTTTAAAATAACCGGGAAACGAGTTTGCGCCGTTCCTATCGAACCGTTGCTCCGCCGAAAAATATTAACGCTTGGGGCGGGTCGACTGTTTGCTCCTCCCTATCACGAACGAGTTTTCATCGACGTCGTCGGTAACGGTGGTTCCCGCGGCGATAAAAGTTCCGTCACCCACGTATACCGGCGCGACCAGATTCACGTTCGCTCCGATAAAAACGTTTTTTCCGACGAACGACGAGTGCTTGTTCTTGCCGTCGTAATTGGCGAAAACCGTTCCGCAACCCACGTTCGTGCCGCCTCCAACCACGCTGTCGCCTATGTAAGTCAAATGCGCGCTCTTTACTTTTTCGCCCAATATGCTGTTTTTTATCTCTACAAAATCGCCTATTCTACATCCGTCGCCTATGGCGGCGTTCTTCCTTAAACACGCGTACGGTCCGACGGTCACGCCGTTACCTATGTGCGAGTCGGTAATATGCGAAGAAATAACCACGCATTCCTCGCCCACGTACGAGTTAATTATATGCGTGCCTTCGCTGACGACCGAGTTCTTGCCGACGTGGCTTTTTCCCGCAATCGTCACTCTCGGACGGAGCAACGCGCCCGCCTCTATCACCGCTTCCGCGTCTACGAACGTGGAATACGTATCCATAACGACAACTCCCGCGGAACGCAACTTTTTGAGAATTCGCCCGTTGACGACTCTTAAAAAAAACGCGTATTTTTCGTAATCGAACTTGGCAAGGTACGGCGATTTGTAGGTAGCGAAATTAAAGTCGCCGTTACGATAATACCCGTCGCCTATCTTTACCGAGGCGTTATTTTTTAACCCGAAACTCTCTATACGCTTCAATAGCGTTAAGGTAATTAAAGGAGTGTCTTCGTAAAGAAGAAAATACTTTTCGTCTTCTATTTCCTCTTTGCAAGATACGGTTTTTACTTCGCCTAAAAAGTGATCCTGTAAACGGGATAAACCAAGCCCCGCAAGCGTAACGTCCTCGAATACGCCTTTTTTTATTCTATAAATATTCACGCAAAAACTCCTCGATTATCTCGGCAATCGAGTCGCAAGCCTCCGCGCCGCGCGTAGCGTCGTCCGACTCGGTATGAATTCTGATTTTATTCTCCGTGCCGCTCCCCCTTACCACGACGCGCGCGTCCTTAAAACAAGGCAACGTAAGCGACCCGTTAAGCATCGACGAATTAAAATATTCCTTACCCGCTTCGCTTACGCTTATCGTTCTGTCCGACTCCGGAACGCTCGTAAAATCCTCTCTTTCTTCAAGCGGTTTTTCTTGGTGAAGCGTACAAGTAATTAGCGCGGTAAGTATCCCGTCGCCGGTATTGAGAAAGTCGTTAAAAATTATATGCCCGCTCTTTTCTCCACCCAGACAAAGCAAGTTATCTAAGATCACTCTAAAAACGTTCCTATCCCCGACGTCGGCGCGATATAGCCTGATACCGTTCTTATTATACGCTCTTTCGGCTCCCATATTTGTCATTACTGTACCCGCAACGCCGTTAGAGCGTAATACGCCTTTACTCTTCTTCTCTAACGCGTTGACGAACAAAAGGCGGTCTCCGTCGTAGATTTTGCCTTTACGCGCGGCAATCGTCCTATCTCCGTCGCCGTCGAAGGAAAAGCCTAAATCGAACACGCCCGACATACGGGAAAGCAAATTATTCATATCCATAACGCCGCAAGAAACGTTGATTTTTTCGCCCGCGTAAGCGTCGTTAATCGAATAAACGCTCGCGCCGCACGCCTCGAACACGTCCTTAGCAAAGTGACTTGCACCGCCGTAGCCGCAGTCAAGCATAACTTTCATACCTTTAATATTTATCTTAGTCGCGCTTACGATAAAGTCGGTATAAATATTCCTTCCGTCTATAAAAAACTTTTTGCCGAAAGGCTTCCTCTCTCCGAACGGATTATCTATGTAACGTTCTATCGCGCGTTCCGCTTGCGCCGAGATTTTTCTACCGTATCTGTCGAAAACTTTGATACCGTTATAGTTCGGCGGATTGTGGCTTGCGGATATCATTACCGCGCAGTCGCATTTCAGTTTACACGCGGTTACCGCCAAGCCGGGCGAAGTGATAACCCCCGTTCTTATGACGTCGACGCCTCTTTTTATCAATTCTTCCGTGAGTACCGCCTCGATATAAACGCCGCTGTTACGGGTGTCTCTGCCTAAGCAAACGCAAGCGACTTCGGCGTGCTTTACTATTCCGCAAGCGACTTTCGCTAAAAACTCTCTGTCAAAAAAACGGTAATCTTTTCTTATACCGTCCGTTCCGAAATACTTCATACTTATATAGTATTCGTCGAAACCCGGTTTAGTGATTATTTCCGAGTAAAATAAAAACGAATAACGTTTATTTACTTCTCTCGCCCGAAACCGAAACAAAAAAAACGACCGCTTATAAAGCGGTCGCGCATAACTTTTTTTTTACTTAATCGAATTACTTCTTCAAAGACTCTATTACTTCGTATATGCGTACCAAGTCTTCGTTATTATAGTAATCAATGCTTATTCTACCTTTTTGTTCGTTACCGATAAGGCGAACTTTGGTTGCGAAAACTCTCGTCATATCGTCCACGAGTCCGCGCATTTCCGCGGTAACTTTTACCTTTACCTTTTCGCTCATTTGTTGCGGTTTGGTTTCGGGTTTCAAGTAATATTTAACTTGCTTTTCGGTTTCTCTTACGCTCCAACCGTCTAAAATCGCGCGTTTGGCAAGTTCGAGTTGCGCGCTTTGATTGGTAACGGCAAGTAACGCTCTCGCGTGTCCCGCGCTGAGTTTACCTGATTTAACGTAACTTTTCACTTCGGGCGTCAAATTGAGAAGTCTGAGGCTGTTGGCTATGCTCGGACGGGCTTTGCCGAGTTTACGGGCGACTTCTTCTTGCGTCAAACCGTATATTTCCATCAATTCTCTTACCGCTTCCGCTTCTTCGATAGCGTTAAGGTCTTCTCTTTGTAAATTCTCTATAAGGCTTATTTCCCGCGTTTGCGCTTCGTCGTAGTCTTTGATTATTACCGGCACTTCGGTAAGTCCTACCATAGTCGCCGCGCGGTAACGTCTTTCGCCCGCGATAATAACGTAATCTCCGCCTTTTTTCTTAACTACGAGCGGTTGTATTATGCCGTGATTACGAACGGAATCGGCAAGTTCTATTAAGCTTTCTTCGTTAAAAGTCTTTCTCGGCTGGTCGGGATTGGGAATTATTTTGCTTACGGGTACGTTATACACTTTATCCGAAGCCATAACGTCTTGTTTGACGTCTTCGATATCTGCCAAAAGCGCATTTAATCCTCTTTTCACAGGTTTTGCCATAAAGAATAACTCCTTTTTCTTTGTACTACATGTTATTGTACCACAGTTTCGCCGTTTTGTAAATATTTTACAATGGCAAAATTCTCGGTTTATTTCCGTTTCTGGGGTATTTAAGCGGCGTATCCGCTACTTTTCTCACGATGACCAGACTACGCGAATACTCGTCGTTTAACGTACACGTTTCTACCTTTTCGATTTTTCCGCCCAAAATTTTTAACGCCCTTTGAGAAACCGCGATTTCTTCGCGTCGCCTTTGTATGCAATCAAAACGCCGCCCTTTTTCAATAACGGCAACGTGTATTCGAGCAGCGTCGGCAAGGAAGCGACGGCGCGCGCAACCGCCGCGTCGTAATACTGAAAATGCTCTTTCGCCTCTTCTTCGGCGCGTCTATGTACCGCGACTACGTTTTTCAATTCGAGCGCGTCGCAAACGGTTTTAAGAAAGTTCACGCGCTTGTTCAGACTGTCGCAAAGCGTGTACTCGTTGTTTCCGTCGTCAAGAATACAAAGCGGCAGAGCGGGAAAACCCGCTCCGCTTCCTACGTCGATTATTTTTCCGTTTTTCGGCAAATACTTTAATCCCGCCGCGCTGTCTACGTAGTGTTTCCACTCTATTTCTTCTTTGTCCGTAATCGCGGTCAAGTTAAACATTTCGTTATAACTCAATAATAAATCCGTGTATTTATCGAATTTTTTTATTTGCTCGTCGGTCGGCGTAATGCCGATAGTAACAAATTTTTCTTTCATTCCTCTCTCTTTTCTTCTTCTTTACTTGTATAGCGTAATACATTTTTCGTCAATCGCGAGGTTCGCGCCCATAAGCTTGGTTTGACCGTTTACTACTCTTTCGAATTCTATTCTTATTACGTCGCCGGGTCTTACCGTCAACATTACGTCGACCACTATATAAGAGCGGGTTATTTCGTAAGTTTCGGCGAACTCGTACTCGTCGCCGTTTTTAACGCCGTTTCTACAAATCTTGAAAGTCTTTAACACGTCGCCGTTTTGCAGTTTGCCGTAGCAAAGCGCGTCTTCTTTAATACGCGTGTCCACGCCTTTTTCTTCGTTATACTCTTCGTAAACCACGACTTTCTCTTCTATGCGCGTTTTTTGCTTTTCCTTGTCGTAAATCGCTTTGCTCTCTTGCGTCAAAACGGTTACGCCCATCATACATTTCTTTACGCCGCCTTCGTAACCATCTTTCGACGAATAGTAAAGTATGTTTTCCACGACGTTTTTCACAACGTTGGAGGGAAGCGCGTAGCCGATGCCTTCTACGCCGGAAGCTTTTATCTTAGCGTTGACTATGCCGATAAGTTTTCCGTCCGCGTCGAACAAACCGCCGCCGCTATTGCCGGAGTTAACCGCAGTATCCGTTCTTATAACTCTGAAATTGACTTGCGTCTGATTGTCCGCCGCCGTCATGGTGATGTTCTCGCTGTCTACCGTAACGGTGCCGGTCGTCGCGCTGATTCCTTTACCCTCGGCGTTGCCGACCGCTATCGCCTTTTCGCCGACTTGTATATCGTTACTGTCCGCAAACTCGACCGTCATAACGTCGTCGTTCTTTATCGCTTCGCTATTCGTTATTCTCAGAACCGCGATGTCGTAGTTCATCGAACCGCCCACGTACTCGGCTTTAATCGCCTGCTCCGCGATATTGCCGCCGTAAAGGAAAACCCTGATATCTCGGCTGATTCCGTCTTCCTCGTCGCATTCGTCGCTGAAAACCACGTGATAGTTTGTTATCACGTAAGCCGAACCGTCGTTTTTGTCGATTTTATAAAAAACTCCCGAACCCGCCGAATACTTCTTTTGGGTATCTTTGTTTTCTACCCAGCCGCCCTTGGATAAATCCAGACTGCGCGAGGTGGTCGTTACGTTAAACCCGCATAATATGGTTACCGAACTTATTAGGTTCTCGGCAATGGTATGCGCGTTGTCGAAAACGATTTCCACGTTAAGATATTCTTTGCAGAATTCGAGGAAAGTTCCTTCGTAGTCGTTTTCTACCGCCGCTCGGTAGATATCCTCGATGGACACCAACGCGTCTTTGCCGTCCTTACCGTCGGCGCCGTCTTTACCGTTCGCGCCGTCCTTGCCGTCTTTGCCGGTTAGGGATGCCAACCATTCGTTAAAAGTACCCTGAAACCCGTCGTCGACCGCCGCTTGGTAAATGGCGTTTATTTGTATTCTCGCTTCTTCGGAGGTAAGTTTATTCGTTCCGCTTTCTCCTTTTATCGAAGCCAGCCATTCGTCGAACGTGCCTTCGAAACCGTTTTCCACGGCAAGTTCGTAGGCGGGTAAATACTTATCGTTATCGCCGTTTTCTCCCGTTTGCGACGCGCTGCACGCCGTAAGCGACAGTATAGCAAGCAATACCGTTACCGCCGTAAGAATAATAAATAACTTTTTTTTCATCGTAGATACTCCTTAAAACCGATTTCCCTCGTCGCTTCTTTAAGCGAAACCTTATCTTATTATTTATATATAATACTTTCCTCTTAAAAAAACTTTAACTTACGGGCGCATTTTTAAGTTTTACTAAATTCGCAACCGCAATAGTTTTGACGGTATAAATCGTATTTTTTGCTTAATTCTATACTCTTTTTATACCCCTCGCGTTTTTTGAAGTCGGTATGTATATACTTTACGCCGGTTCTATACGCGACTTCCTCGCCTATACGGTTTATTTTCTCGGCGTTTTTTAACGGGGAAACGGTCAAAGTGGTGGCAAAACAGTCGTATCCGTGATTTTTAGCGAATTCGGCGGTTTTTTCTAAGCGCAGTCTGAAACAAATTTCGCATCTTGCGCCGCCTTCCGGGCAATTTTCTTTGCCGATAACTCGGCGTAAATACTCTTCTTTATCGTATCCTACTTCGAAAACCCGTATTTCGGGCGCGAACTCTTTTATAAATCTGATTTCTTCCGCCAATCTTTTTTGGTACTCCGCTTCGGTGTCGATATTGGGATTGTAATAAAAAACGTCGAGTTTAGTTTTATCCCTCAACTCGCTCACGCAATACGAAGAGCAAGGCGCGCAACAAGAATGGAGCAATAACTTTTTTTCGCCTTGCAAAGAGCGCAATTCTTCGCTCATTAAGGCGTCGTAATTCGTCTTATTCATCTGAGCCTGCCGTAAGTAGCGATTAAATTGCGTACAAACGCGTGGTCCACGTCTGCTAACGCCGAATAGTTGGTTCTGTACCGCCAGCAATTCTCCGCTTGTCCCGGTGTGTTCATACGCGTGTCGCTACCGTACCCGCAAAGGTCTTGCATCGGAACTATCGCTACGTTCGCAACGCTTTGCATGACCGCTCTTACGAACGCTTTCGTGCTTCGGCATTGTCCCGCGCCGTCCGCCCAACCGAACGACGAGTCGCAGTTTACGTAATTAAGCGCGTTTTTAAGCGTGCCGGTGTCTAAACTAAGTAGCCAACCGAGCGTAGTGTCGTTATCGTGCGTAGCGGTATACGCAAAACAGTTCTTCACGTAATTATGCGGCAAGTGCTTGTTGTTCTTGTCGCCGTCGAACCCGAATTGCATTACCCTCATACCGGGGAAACCGCAACTTTCCAAGAATTCTTCTACGTTTTCGTCGATAATTCCCAAATCTTCGGCGACGATTTTCGCGTTCGGCTTGATTTTTTCGAGCGCGTCGAACAACGCTTTTTGAGGTCCTTTTCTCCAACGCCCTTCTTTTGCCGTTACCGCGTCTTGAGGAACTTCCCAATACTCGTACAGTCCTCTGAAATGGTCGATACGCACCACGTCGTAAAGTTTCAACGCGTGGCATATTCTGTCCGTCCACCATTTATAATCGTCTTTCGCCATTTGCTCGTAGTCGTACAAAGGGTTGCCCCAAAGTTGTCCGTCCTTACTGAAGTAATCGGGCGGCACTCCGGCAACTGCGATAGGCTTATGCTTTTCGTCAAGCAAGAACGCTTTGGAATTCGCCCACACGTCCACGCTGTCCAAACTGACGTATATCGGTAAATCGCCGAAAACCTCTATTCCGAGGTCGTTCGCGTGCTTTTTCAGTTTGTTCCACTGCTTGTAAAAACAGTATTGCTCGAATAAGTAAAATCCTACTTCTTCGGCTCGCTTTGTTCTTATTCTTTCTACTAACTTTTTAGAATAATCGGCATACTCGCCCCATTCCGTCCACGGCGCGCCGCCGAAACTCTCTTTCAACGTCATATATACGGCGTAATCGTACACCCAATAGGCGTTTTCCGCGCAAAATTCCTCTACTTTCGCCACAATTTCGGGCGTTATTCTCGAATACGCTATTCTCAGCAGTTCGCCCTTTACCTTTAACGCGTACGGATAATCGGTAAGATATATTCCGCCCTTATAAACTCTTTCGTTAAGTTCCGCTTTGGTAACGAGATTGTCCAATCTTTCGGGGTCGATATAAAGGTAATTGCCCGCATATGAAGATATGCCGCTGTACGGAGAGTATCCGCATCCGACCGCGGTAATAGGCAAAGTTTGCCATAAACTAAACCCCATTCCGGCAAATTCGTTAAGAAAATACTCGGCATTGCAAGAAAAACCGCCTACGCCGTAGTTGCCGGGGAAAGAGGAAACGTTCAATAAAATTCCTGCCTTTCTATTCATAAGTTCACCATTTCAAAAACGCGGGTTTGTCGAGAATTTCGCCGATTATCATACAAGCGAGAATATCGTTGTCGCCGCAAGCGTGTTTTATTACGTCGAGTGGCTTGCACTCGGACTCGCTCATATCGTGTATATTAGGCACCGGAGAAGGAGCCGGTCTTACGACCTGCGGCGCAACGGTTTTATTCTTTTCGTCAAAACTTACCGCCATTTTTATTTGCCCTCGTGTTCATCGGGTCTATGCGATTGCGGATTGACGATCGCGTTGCGCATATTCGTGTCCGCCACCACGTTTTGCATACGATAGTAGTCCATAACGCCGAGTTTGCCGCTTCTTAACGCTTCCGCCATCGCTTTGGGAACTTCCGCTTCCGCTTGTATTACGAACGCGCGCATTTCTTGCGTTTTCGCTTTCATTTCTTGCTCGTTGGCGACAGCCATCGCTCTTCTTTCTTCCGCTTTCGCCTGCGCGATACGTCTGTCGGCTTCCGCTTGGTCCATTTGCAGTTGCGCGCCGATGTTTCTGCCGACGTCTACGTCCGCGATATCGATGGAAAGTATCTCGAACGCCGTGCCGTTGTCTAAGCCTTTGTTAAGGACGGTCTTACTGATACTGTCGGGGTTTTCGAGAACCAATTTATGCGTGTCCGCGCTGCCGACGGTAGTTACTATGCCTTCGCCGACCCTTGCGATAATAGTTTCTTCGCCCGCGCCGCCGATTAGTCTCGATATGTTCGCTCTTACCGTTACTCTCGCTTTGCATCTTAACTCTATACCGTCCTTGGCAATCGCCGCGATAACAGGCGTTTCTATTACTTTCGGATTGACGGAAACTCTTACCGCGTTCAAAACGTCTCTTCCCGCAAGGTCTATCGCCATCGCGGTTTTCGTAGAGAGTTCTATGTTCGCGCTGTGCGCGCTGATTAAGGCGTTAACGACCTTCTGCACGTCGCCTTTCGCCATATAGTGCGTTTCCAATTCGTTTATGTTAATATTAAGTCCCGCTTTCTTTCCCGTAATATACGCTTCCACGATCATAGCGATTTTTATTTTACGCAAGCGCATTCCTACGAGTTTTCCCATGGAAATGGGCGCGCCCGAAACAAGCGCTCTGAACCAAGTGGAAATCGGAACCATTACGAAGAAAAAGACTACGACGAAAACCGCCATAACTATTCCTATCACAAGTCCGGGTACGTTTACCGCAAGCAAATTCGATAACATTTTTTTTATTCTCCTTTATCGTTATTATTTATTTTTTGTTGCACTTTTATTATCCCGCCGCAAACGGCAGTCACGACGATTTCCGTTCCGCGTTCTATAAGCGTTCCGTCGCTTTCGGCGTCGTAAGTTTCTTTCCCTATGCGAATTTTCCCCGACGGGCGCAATAAAGTAACCGCCACGCCCTCTTTGCCCAATAAATCGGAGTAATTTTTCGTACCGTCGCTGAAGTTTTCGTCAACCGCAGTGCCTTTCAAGGAAAGCGGCGATTTACTGAGCCAGCCGAGTTTGTCTGCAAGCGCGATTATCCCCGCGGCGAACGCGCCTATAAGCACGTCGAGAAGTACGAATTGAAAAATTTGCATCAAAACGACGTCCTCTTCTTTATGAAAAATCGCTCTGAGAACTATCGCCAAAACGAGCGAGATAATTCCGGTTATTCCGAAAAAGCCGAACCCCGGCTTAATGCATTCTATAAGTAAACAGGCTATTCCCACGGCAAAGCAAAAAGCGACAAACCACTCCATTCCCGTGAACAATAATCCGAATTGCCGAAAAAACATCGCGCCTCCTTAGCGTATAATTATTTTTATATGTATTATATATATATGATACTATAAACAATCTTTATTTTCAATACGCAATCTTTTAATTTTTATAAAAAAAACGACGAACGTGTCGCCGTTTTTTATTTGCGCTCTATCGCTATTAAAAGTTCGAGTGAATCTCGTTACTTCGTTTTCTTGTTCTTTTTCGGTTTAGCGAGAGTTTTCGGCTTATAGAAAACGTTGATTAAAATATAAGCCGCGATAAGCACGACTATGGAGCCGCACAAAATACCGTACATCGCGCCCATGCTTACCTTGTCGCCAAAAAAGTAAAGATTGCAGTCCACGCTGTCTTTTATTTTTTCTACCACTTCCGCTGGAAAATTGTAATTATCCGTCATTTCTCTGAAAACGCCCGCCAAAGCGTGATTTCTTATAATGGACGTTCCGTAAGTTCCCGGTAGAAAAGACAAAACTTTTTGTAAGCCTTCTCCGAAGTTGGAAATAGGCATATACGCGCCGCAAATAAACCCGTAACCCGCGGAAACTATCGTGCCTACCGCCGAACTTTGCCCTTGCGAGTTAAGGAAAACGTTGACGACCGATGATAAGGAAGTGCCGAACAACGTGAGCAAGAACACGTCGAGCAACAATAAAAACACGTCGCCTACCGACAAAAACCAGCCTTTAGCCGCCAAATAGATAAAGCACGCGCCCGTCGCGACGTACGTGACGATGAGCGTACATATAAGGGTGGTCAAGAAGTACGATACCGCAAGGGTCGCTTTTTTTACGGGAGTGACGAGAAAATCTTTCCTTACGCCCGTTACTTTGTCCTGAACCATCAATAGGTTGGAACAGAACGCAACCGTGATGCACGCGACCGCCAAAATCGAAGAAACCAGCTCTCCTCCGACCGTACCGTCGATAAGCGCTTCGGACACGTTAAGCGCGGCGGGAAGATTGGCGGTAAACGAATCTTTATAGATTTTCGCCAAAAACGTAGCGTACAAAACCAGCAATATCAAGGGCGTGATAAGCGACGACAAGAACATTCCTTTATCTTTGAAGAACAGTTTTACCGTACGCTTCGTTTGCATAAAAAGCACTTTCATCAGTTGTTACCTCCTTCGAGTTTTTTGCCGGTAACGGCTAAGAAAACGTCGTCCATTTTTCCTTTCGTTATTTCGAAATCGGTAAATAATTCCGGATTAGCCAAGATTAGGTCGCGAGCCGCTTCGGTATCTTTAACGGCGATTCTGTGAGCGTCCCTTATGTTTTCGTACGGCAACCCGAGAGCCTTGACTTTCTCTTCGTCCACGTTGTATACGGTTACGTAATCGCCGGTATATTTGTTTTTCAGTTCGAGCGGCGTACCCTCCGCGACGATTTTACCCGCGTCGAGTATGACTATGTAATCGGCGTCCGCAGCCTCTTCCATATAGTGCGTGGTAAGGAAGACCGTCATATTCTCTTTCTTTCTCAAATCGGCAACGACGCTCCAAAGCACCTTTCTCGTTTGCGGGTCGAGCCCCGTGGTCGGTTCGTCAAGCACGAGAATCTTAGGTCTGTTTAAGAGAGCGCGCGCCACGTCGATTCTTCTTCTTTGTCCGCCCGAAAGTTTGCCCACCGTGCGCTTCATCAAATCGGCGAAACCGAGAAGTTCGGCGAGTTCGTCTATTCTCTCCTTCGCTTGCTTACCCGTCAAGCCGTATAACGCCGCGCGGAAATACAAGTTGTCTTTAACGCTTAGTTTGTCGTCAAGTACCGAGTTTTGAAAGACTACGCCTATTTCCTTAGTAATCTCTCTTAAATCTTTTTCGACGTCCTTACCCGCGATAATCACTTCTCCCGCGTCCTTTTTTTGCGAGCCGCACATTATGGATATCGTCGTGCTTTTGCCCGCGCCGTTAACGCCGAGGAATGCGAAAAGTTCTCCTTTCTTTACGTGGAACGACAAATCGTTAACCGCATGCACATCGGCAAATCTCTTGTCGAGGTGATTGATTTCTATTATATGTTCCGAAACCATATTCTCTCTCCTTTTTACGGTTTAGGGTAACTCTTTCTTTACATTGCGTAGCCTTAACACCGCGTTTACTGTTTATTTAATTTTCAAAAAATAACTTTTCGCGTTCTTACATGCGCTTCGGCGCGGCGATACCGAGCAACCTCAAGCCTTCCTCGATAACGATATGCGTCGCTTCCGTAAGCATCGCTCTCGCCGTCATTACGGGAACGGGTTCTCCCGCTATTTTATCGACGAGGTAGAACTTGTTATAACTTTGCGCTAAGTCTACGAGATATCTTGCGAGTATGCAAGGTTCGTTTTTACTTACCACGTCGCGAAGCACGTCGGTAAACTTTTCGAGCAGCGTTATTATGTACGCGCTTTCGTCGTCGTCTATTGCGGAGTAATCCGCTTCCGAACCGTCGTATCGTCCGACTTTGTTTAATACGCTGAGGCATCTTGCGTTGGTATACTGCACGTAAGGTCCGGTTTCCCCTTCGAAGTTAAGCACCTTGTCGTAAGTGAACACCATATCTTTTATCCTATTATTGTACAGCGTGGAGAATATAACCGCGCCCACGCCGACTTTCTCGGCAACGTCCTCTTTGTCCTCGAGGTTCGGGCTTTTTTCGGTGATGATTTCCAAACTCTTCTCCACCGCTTTGTCGAGCGCGTCTTTAAGGTACGCTACCCTACCTTTACGCGTGCTCATCGCGCCGTCCTCTAAACTTACCATACCGAAAGCGACGTGTTCCATATCCTTCGCCCACGGCTTGCCGAGAAGTTCCAACACCTTGAAAATCTGCTTGAAATGCAAGTTTTGTTGATACGCGACGACGTATAAGCACTTATAAAAGTCGTAAGTCTTTTTTCTATAATACGCCGCTGCCAAATCGCGGGTCGCGTAAAGCGTGGAACCGTCCTTTTTGAGTATCAGACATGGCGGCATGTTATAGTCGGACAAATCTACTATTTGCGCGCCGTCGCTCTCTTTAAGCAAGCCTTTTTCCTTAAGTTCGTCGATAACTACGCCCATTTTGTCGTTGTAAAAAGACTCGCCCGCGTAACTGTCGAAAGTTACGTTAAGACGCTTGTATACCTTTTCCACTTCGTCGAGGGTAATTTTCTTGAAACGGTCGAAAAGTTCGAGCGCTTCGGGGTCGCCTTGTTCGATTTTCTTAAACCAAGCGCGCGCCTCGTCGTCCATTTCGGGATGATTTTCCGCTTCGGCGTGGTACTTAACGTAAATCTCTACCAAAACGCTCATTCCTCTACGTTCGAGTTCTTCCGCGGAACACCACTTTTTATACGCGACGATGAGTTTTCCGAACTGCGTTCCCCAATCGCCCAAATGGTTTATTCCCACGGCGTTGTAGCCGAGTTTTTTATAAACCTTATACAAACTTCCGCCGAGTACGGTAGTGAACAAGTGTCCTATGTGGAACGGCTTGGCAATGTTAATCGACGAATAGTCTAAGCAAACGGTTTTGCCTTTACCCTCGTCGCTGTCGCCGTATTCCGCGCCTTTTTTCAAAACTGAATTAAGAACCTCTTTCGCCCTACCGAGTTTATCGACGAAAAAATTCAAATAGCCGTTCACCGCTTCCGCTTTGGTCACTACTTCGTTTGCGGGAATCGCGCTCGCGAGTTCTTGCGCGATAACGACGGGACTTTTTCTTAACGCCTTGGCAAATCTGAAACAAGGCAATGTAAAATCGCCCTTATCTTGCGTCGGCGGTACGGATATAAGCGATAAAATCTCCTCTTCGCTCACTCCGTCTATTTTAATTAAAGACGCGATATATTCTTTCTTCTCTTTTATATTCATAGCATGGTCACCATCCTGTCCTGTATCTTGTAAACTGTTTTTTTTGCGGTTATTTCGTCGCAACTCGTGCAAGTCACGAACGTTTGTATTCCCTTTAAGCCCTCGAACAACGCGCGTTGCCGTTCGCCGTCGAGTTCGCTAAGCACGTCGTCCATAAGAAGTACCGGCGAATCGCCGTTTTGCGCGGTAAACAACGCGACTTCGGCGAGTTTCAGACTGAGAACCGTCGTTCTTTGCTGTCCTTGCGACCCGAACCGCCTTACGTCTATACCGCCTACGGCGATTTTCACGTCGTCCCTATGCGCGCCCACCGTAGTGTAGCCGAGCGATTTATCTTTTTCGAAAGTCTCTTTATATAGTTTTTTCAAACTGCTTTCGACGTTCTCGAAATCGAGTTTCGCGCTCTCGTATTCGAGAGTAAGTTCTTCCTTGCCGCCGGTAAGATAAATATGCTTCTCGTTCGCTACGGGCGCGAGCGCGGCGAGAAAATTACGCCTTTTCCTTATTATATAGGCTTGCTCTTCGCTCATTTTATCGGTTATGATATCGCTCATAACCCGTAAATCCGCGGAGTCGCGATAGTCTTTCAATAGTTTATTCCTTTGCTCCAAAAGTTTATTGTACTTCACGAGCGTGTAAAAGTAGAGTTTATCGCTTTGGCACAAACTTATATCCATAAACCGCCTACGGTCGGCGGGGGAGTTCTTAATTAAGCGCATCTCCTCGGGCGAGAAGTAAACTATATTCAGATTCCCCATGAGTTCGCCGATTTTCGCTATCGGCAGTCCGTCCACGGTAATGCGTTTCTTGCCGAACTTATCTATAAGTATGTCGATAACGTGCTTGTCGTACTTTTTTTCCACAAAAAGTCTTATCCGCGCGCTTTTCTCTTTGTTGTCCCAATTAATTAACTCTTTGTCTTTAAGTCCTCTCGCGCTTTTTCCGAGCGAAGCGTAGTAAATACTTTCGAGTAAGTTGGTTTTCCCGGCGGCGTTATGTCCGACGAAAACGTTGAGTCCGTCCTTGAACTCCACGTACGCCGAGCCGTAACTTAAAAAATTGTCGAGATAAACCTTTTTTACTATCACTCTTCCCTCAAAAAAATCATAATTCGTACGGCGTAACCTGATAAACGTAATAGTTAAGCCAGTTATTGTACAGTAAAGTACCGGTAGAACGCCAACTCATATCCACTTCTTCGCCGCCTTCTTTGAAATAGTTTTTCGGCGGGGCAATATTCATGCCTTTTGCCTTGTCGCGCATATATTCTCTTTTTAACGTGTCCCTGTCGTACTCGGAATGACCGAAGAAAAAGAACTTCTTATCGTCCGCGCTTTTGGCGATACTTAGTCCGCACTCTTCGCCCGTTGCCAGCGCGACGAGCCTTTTATCTTGCTTAAGTTTCTCTTCGTCTATAACGGTATGACGGGAATGAGGTACCCTAAACGTGTCGTTAAGACCCCTTAACAACGGTTCGTTGGGAACAAGCACATGGTTGTCGAACACTCCGGATACTTTTTCTTTTAGTTCTATTTTATCTATTCCGTAATAGTAGTTCAAAGCGGCTTGCGCGCCCCAACAAATAAACACGGCGCTGGTAACGCTCTTATCGGCGTAATCCATAATCGCGCAAAGTTCTTCCCAGTACTTAACGTCGGTAAAGTCCATCGTTTCCACGGGCGCGCCCGTGACGATCATTCCGTCGAACTTGAAGTCTTTTACCTCGTCGAACACCTTATAAAACCGCGTCATGTGGTCTTCGGAAACGTTCGTCGCATTGTAAGAAGCCGTTTTTATCAACGTGACGTTAACTTGTAGCGGACTGTTGGAAAGCATACGCATAAGTTGCGTTTCCGTTTCCACTTTGGTGGGCATTAAGTTTACTATCGCTATTTCGAGCGGACGAATGTCTTGCGCGCTGGCGCGCGTAGAACCCATTACGAAAATATTCTCTTTCGTAAGCACTTCGTACGCTGGGATATCTTTGGGAATTATTATCGGCATAAACTACAATTTCTTTTCTTTATTTTTGACTCTCCGCGAGCGCGTTAATTACGTCCTCGACTATATCCGTCGCGCTTTCTATTCCCACAGAAAGGCGAATAAGGTTGTCCGCGATTCCGCATTCTATCAATTCTTTATCGCCGAGTTGTCTGTGCGTGGTGCTTGCCGGGTGTAAAACGCAACTCCGCGCGTCGGCGATGTGCGTGACTATTTTGAAAAGTTTTAACGCTTTTTGGAATTTGGAAGCGCTTTCTCTACCGCCCTTAATTCCGAAAGTGACCATACCCGAAGCCATACCGTTTGTAAAATACTTTTTTACGAGCGGATAGTTTTCGTCGCGTTCCAGTCCGCCGTATTTTACCCATTCCACCGCGGGATTATCTTGTAAAGCGCGCGCGAGTTCAAGCGCGTTTTCACTGTGTCTGGGCATTCTTAAATGCAAAGTTTCCATACCGAGTACGGTAAGGAACGCGTTAAAGGGCGCGGCTTGCGCGCCGAAGTCGCGCATCATTTGACTTCTTACTTTCGCTAAAAACGCCGCTTTACCGAAGTCCTTGGCGTATACTAAGCCGTGGTAACTATCGTCGGGCGTATTGAAATCGGGATATCTCGGATTGTCGAGATAGGGGAAATTGCCGCTGTCCACGATTATTCCGCCCAGGCTCGTAGCGTGTCCGTCCAAGTATTTGGTCGAAGAATAAACGACTATATCCGCGCCGAAAGAAATAGGACGGCAAATAATCGGAGTGGCGAGCGTGTTGTCTACCGCCAAGACTATTCCGTGTTTTTTGGCGATTTTCGATAGTTTTTCAAAATCGGAGACCGCCATCGCGGGATTGGCGATGGTTTCGCAAAAAATCATTTTCGTGCGTTCGTCGATTAAGTTTTCTATTTCTTCCGCGGTAGCGGTAGGCGCGACGAACTTGCAAGTAACGCCGTACTTAGGTAAAGTCGTCGAGAAAAGATTGAAAGTTCCGCCGTAAATCGTGGATAAAGAAACCACGTTATCGCCCGCGCGGCAAAGATTAAGCGCGGTAAGCGCGGTCGCCGCCATACCGCTCGCGCAACACATCGCGCCGATTCCGCCGTCGAGCGCGGCGATCTTCTTTTCGAGCGCGTCAATCGTGGGATTGCCGAGACGAGTATAAAAAAAGCCTTCGGCTTTCAAATCGAACAAGGCGCCCATCTCTTCGGGCGTGTCATAAGCGAAAGTGGTGCTTTGATAAATAGGCAAAACTCTCGGTTCTCCGTTTTTCGGCGTATAGCCGGCTTGCACGCATTCGGTATCAATCTTGAACATTCTTATCCATCCTCCGTAAAATCGTTATCTATGCTCGCTTAAAGCGCGCGCGACGTCGCGTTTAACTTGTTTTTCTTTCAAACTTTTGCGCTTGTCGAAAAGTTCTTTTCCCTTAGCCAAAGCAACTTCGACTTTAACAAGCGAACCGCTGAAATACATTTTGGTAACGACAAGGGTGTAGCCATTTTGCTCGACTTTCGTTTTTAAGCGAATTATCTCTTTTTTATGCATCAAAAGTCTTCTCGTTCTGCGCGGGTCGGGGTTAAAATAACTCCCCATCGCGTAAGGCGAGATATGCGCGTTCATAAGCAAAAGTTCACCGTTCTTAACCACGGCGAAACTATCTTTGAGATTAACCGCGCCTTTGCGAATACTCTTGACTTCGCTGCCTACGAGTTCTATACCCGCTTCGAAAGTTTCTTCGATAAAGTAATCGTGGAACGCTTTTTTGTTGTTTGCGACTAATTTTTCTTTCATATTATAATATATTAACATATATTATCGCCTTTTGCAAGGAATATAACTCTAAACGTAGCCACCGGGAACGCTTAAAAAAAAGAAAAAACGCGGCAAAAACCGCCGCGCTCCTTAATATTTTATAATCGAGAAAAATTAAAGTAGACCCGAATAAAGCAACGCTTTAAGGTCTGCGATTTTCGCCTTAATTTCCTTCCCCATATCGGTATCGCCCACCGTGAGCCGCCGCGAGGTATGTTCGAAAACGACTACGTTCGAGTGTATGTCTATACACTTCGCTATCGCTTCTTCTTTCGTACCGAACGGCGCGTGCGCCGAAAGGCGCAATCCGTAGGAATTGTAAATAAGCGTATAGCCCGCTATCCCGGTCGTTCTTTGGTACGCGCGGCAAAAACCGCCGTCGATTACCAGCAACTTGCCCTCCGCTTTGATAGGCGTTTCTCCGTCCTTTGTTTTAACGGGAACGTGTCCGTTGATAATATGCGTTTGCTCGCCGATAACGCCGAAGTCGGCAAGTATCTTTTCGCAATACTCCTTACGCTCGGTGTATTCGTAGCACGGGTTCTTTTTCTCCACGCCGTACTCTTTGGGGAGATAAACTCTTTCGAACGTGGCGATTTTTTCTCTGCCGAAAAGCGGAGAAAGTCTTCCGCACCATAAGTACCAAAAGAAATCGAGATCTTGCTGGTTAATCTTGCCCGCGATATGGTCGCCGTAAGCGCTTCTTACTATTCTTTCACATTCGTCGAAATACGCCTTGCCCGAATAAACTCCGCTCGGTAATTCCACCGAGGCATACTCGCCGTTTTCGTCAAACGGCACGCAACCGTGATAAAGTAAATTGCCGTTAACTACCTTATACAAGTTCCCCTTTCTCATCAAGAAAGCGATATGCTTTTGTAACTTTTCGCTACTAGTGAAAACTTTGATAAGGTATTCCATTATATCGCGTTCGGAATCCGAAAGTTCCGCTTGCGAATACTCGGCTTTGAAATCGTCGTCGAAAAATTTATCTCCTTCCGGGGTAGTGAAAGAACCTTCTTCTCTATTAAGTTTTTCGAGAATGAGCCTATCTTCCATACCGTAAAGCGGGTTTCTCTTAATCGTTTCTCCCTCGCATTTAAGCATCATAAAGAAAATCGCTTTACGCATACGCGCATAGTTTTTCTTCTCTCTTTCGGTAAGCGATTTATTGCCCGGCGCAAAGCGTTCGTCGTAATCTATATGTTTACGCGCGTATTCTTCCAAACGTCTTAGCGAGATGCCGTATCCGTCCTCGATCGCTTCCACGTTGCCCGCCTTCAACGCTATGTACAATATGTTGGCGATACACGCGGCGTTACCTAACCCCGCGCCCATCCAAAGGATATCGTGATTGCCCCACTGGACGTCTACGCGTTCGTAGTCAAGCAACATATCGATGATTTTATCGGGATGTTCGCCCCTATCGAAGATATCTCCCACTATATGCAGGTAATCTACCGCCAAAGTCTTTATGTCGTGGCTGAGTTCTTCGATAAAAGCCGGCGCTCTTTTTAGTTTGATAATATTGTCGTATACGCCGTCGCAAAATCTATCGTAATCGAACCCTTCGCGCTTGGCGTTAATCAATTCGTTTATGATATAACTGAACTCGGGATTGACGGTTTTTCTTACTTTACTACGAGTGTATTTAGAGGAAACTCGTAACAAAATATGCACTAATTTTTCTATGATATATTTATACCATTCGTCGATATTCTTTTCTTTTTGCTTTTTTAGTTCTATCGTTTCTTTGGGATAACTGATTAGCGAAGCGATAAACGCGCACTCTTTTTCCGGCAACCAGTCTTTATATAAAAGGTCGACTTTCTCTCTGATTACGCCCGAACAGGTATTTATAAGGTGGCAAAACGCCTCATACTCGCCGTGAATGTCGCTCACAAAGTGTTCCGTACCCTTAGGCATACTGAGTATCGCTTCCAGGTTTACGATTTCCGCGGCGACCGATTCAACGGTAGGATAGTCTTTCTTCAATAGTTTCAAATACTTAACGTCGTCCATAATCGTCCTCTTTTATTTAGATGAATTTCATTATTTTCATTATAAAAAACAGCATCAAAACGAGCAAACACAAGAAAATCGCTATAAGAAAAATTTTCACGATTAAACTCGCTTTCGACTCGGTTTTCGAAAGTTTTTCCATAGCGATAATCGCGTTTTTTTCCTCTTCTTCGCTAAGTTCCTTAAAATCTTGCGGCTCTTCGCCCTCTTTATAGAGTTTGTAGTAAGCCGGAGCGGCTTCGTGGTCTATTACGAGAGTATCTTTTTTACAATTCTTCAAAACGTCGAAAAACATTACGAAATCGCCCGCGCCGCCGGCAATAAGCATGGCGAAAACGGCGATAAAAACGGCGTTGGCAAATATCGTCGAAACGACGAACGGTATAATTCCAGTTACTATGACCGGCAAAAGCAATACAAACTCGTACGCGCTCGCTTTCATCGGTTTGGACGCGTGACAATACAACACGCCTTGTTTTAAGTTGCACCCGAACTTTATCTCCTTGGGTTTGTTTTTCCCGACGATAATCGCCGCGAACCCGTGTAATAGTTCGTGTAAGAAAAGTCCTACGGCAAGCGTGACTATCGCTATAATTACGTCGAGCCAAATCTTTCCGGTGACGAGATAGCCTTTTTCCACGGCGTGGAAAGCGAAAATATTTATAAGTCCGCCCGCCAAAAACGCCACGGCAAACAACGCCGTCGCCAAAACGTTAATCTTTTTTATATTGAAAAGTCTGAGTTCCTTTTTATATCCGTCCATTGTATGCCCGTTACTTAGTAAATATCAAAATATATACTTTATCCGTTCCCACGTCGAATTGCACGTAATTAAACGTACCGCTGAAACCCGCCTCGCCGCACGCTTCGTATAGCCTATCGCTCAACGTTCCTACCATGCGGATATCGAACGAAGCGGACGCCGATTCGCTGCCTATAAACTTCTTCATCTCTTTAAGTATGCTTACCAAACTTTCGTAGTCGGTAGCGTAAAGGTTCTGACCTAAAACGTTATCGTAAACGTTCGCTTCGGTAGCTGCGACGTACTCGCCCACAAAGTCTTCTGCGTAAACGTAGCCGTTTTCCGCCAAAAACGCGTCGGAAGTAAGGATGAAACTATGATTGGTGACTTCCTTGTTTCCGGAAAGGGTATTGACCGCCGTGCAGTCCACGGCGTACCATTTTTTACCGCTACCGTCGACGTCGATAAACACTTTGTTCCACGCGTGGTTTACTTGTCCGCCGCCGTTACTTCTCTTCGTACCCGTAGGACGAACCGCCAAAACGTTTTCCATCGCGCATAACGAGGAGAACGCCTTGCTGATACCGTCGCACACCGCGCGCTTGTCGATAATCGCGCCCTCTAAACTAAAACATCTGTAACGCGATGCCGTGGAATCGCCATTAACGAACAAGTTCAGAACGTAATTGTCGTAAACTATGCTTTCGGTCAAATATTCGGCAATCGCCAAAACTTTTTCTTTATCGCTCATACCGTCGTCGCATATTCTCTTCAATATGCGTTTCATTTCTTCGTAAACCGCTTCGGCAACGCTGCCTTTTTTCGGCGCGGGTTTACAACCTTGCTCCAACGCAAAATACAGTTGATCGCCCGTTTCTACGGGAAGGACGGTTGCGATTCTGTCTACCCAATAGTCGTATCCGTCTTTTCTTCCCTCGGAGTTCGACCACTTATAATAATCTAATTGATTATACTCGCCCTCTGTACTGACCTTGTCGGCAACGGGATTATAAGTAAACTTGAGCTTACCCTTATATACGCCGTTTTCTTCCATTCCCGAAACGCTCATCGAGTAGCCGTCGTGCGGAACGTAGATATAAAGGTCGTTTGTTAAAAACTTCTTATCCCCGTCGTAGTTCGTTATCTCGAAATACGCTTCTTCCGTTCTTCCGAAAACAATGTAGTTAACAAAATC
>CAKRAY010000007.1 GCA_934296355.1 uncultured Clostridia bacterium | reverse complement strand
GATAATAAGCCGTAAGGTACGTAACGGCTTCCTTATTAGTCGGTACCAAGGGGGAAACAAATGGAATTACACAAAGAAAGAGGTCGCGATAACGACCTCTTTTGACTGTAATGTAATGCCCCCTTGCGACTGGTACCGAATATCTATGTTGACACAATCCCGCATATAGGGTAAACTATTTCCGGGGCATTTTTAATATATTGGTATATAAGGAATATACTAAAAAATGCTTGCCGAAGAAATAGAGATTATGAATAAGAGAACAGTACAGATAGAATATATAAACCGAAGAGCGAAAGAAGACGCGCTCGGATTTGTCGCGGAATGTGAGAAGACCTACTTAAACAAGATTCTTCCCGTGGCCGACAAAGTCGCCGCCGATAACGGCAAAACGAAAGTAATACTTTTGTCGGGTCCGTCGTCAAGCGGAAAAACGACCACCAGCAAGATTTTTATCGAAGGACTTAAAACGCGCGGCATAGAAGCGGTTACCGTTTCTACCGACGATTTTTTCGTAGACAGAGATAAAACGCCGCGAAACGCGGACGGAACGTTCGATTTCGAAAACGTAAAAGCGACCGATATGGAATTGCTAAAGCATTGCTTGTTCTCGCTGCTTGCGGACGGAGAAGCGATTTTTCCCGTTTACGAGTTTTGCACGGGTACGAGCAAACGATACGGCAAAAAGGTCAAATTGCCGAAAAACGGTTTGGTAATAGTAGAAGGCATACACGCGCTCAATCCGATACTGACCGCGGACGAAAGGCTTGCGGACGCGTTGAAACTATACGTTTGCGTGTTCACTAACTTCGTTTGCAAGGACAGAGTTCTGACCGCGCAAGAGTTGCGGCTCACGAGGCGAATACTCAGAGATTGCCTTACTCGCGGCACTTCGCCGGCTAAATCTATCGCAATGTGGCGAGACGTGCTTAAAGGCGAGGACTTATACATTAAGCCATATATATCCGACGCCGATTTCGTGATAGACACCGCGCACGACTACGAACCGCTGGTTTATCGCGATTTGATATTGCCGAAACTGAAAGACGTTTTTAGCGAAATTCCCGCCAATATGTTCGAAGATTATCGACTTTTTGACGTTTTGCCGCCCGAAATAATACCGCCTGATTCGTTACTTAACGAGTTTGTAATTAGACAATAAAGGAGTGTCCCATGCACGTTGCCGCTCGGGTTTCGTAAGAAATCAACGCACTTGTGCCGCTCCAAATAATAAAGGAGATAAAAAAATGAGTTCTTTCGAAGATTTAAGAATTGTAGACAACTTTTATCAGACTTCAAGTTTCTTTCCCATGCCGACCGTGCTTATCGGCACGCTTGCCGAAGACGGAACGACTACTATCGGCGCGTACAGTCTTTGCTTTCCCTATTATATAGCGGGCAAAAGTTACTACGCTATGTTGCTCGAATGTCGCAACAGTTCCAATACCGCGCAAAACATTTTAAGAACGGGCAAATGCGCGCTCAACTTTTTGGAAGACGACCTCGCCGACTTCAAAGAAACCGTTAGGCTGGGTTTCCCCGGCGAAACGAGTAAAGAAAAAATGGCTAAGTGCAAGTTCGAATTAGAGGACGGTCAAGCAAGTACGGAGGACGGCGCGCGCCCGCAAGTTATAAGCAAGGCGTTCCAAGTGTTCGAATGTACTTGGGACGATTCGTTGGAGAACGCCTACGAAGACCGCGTGAGAACGGGTATTCTCGACGGGATAGACCCGCCGTATAGAAATTTCAACGGTATTACGAGCAAGTTCGGTTGCCACTTCATATTGAAAATCGATAAAATCTTAATGAAGTCCAAATATAGAAACACGATAATCAACGGCGTAAAATCGTCCGGTTTTCCCGACGTACCCGTCGATTACGGCTATCGCGACAGCACGAATTTCTGGTATAGCAAGTTCCGCAAGCCGATCGCCGTGCAAATTCCCGCCGGCAAAGAAGCCGATATAGAATCGGTAATGTACGCCGCAAATCGCGCCGACGATAAGGTCAAATTCACCAAAGAAGCGTGCCAAACGTTGGTTAAAGTGCCGAGAGTGTTCTTAAAACTCGTTTTACAAGGCTGCGTCGATTGGGCGAAGGAAAACGGCGTAACGCTCATTACGCCCGTCGAAATGAAAATCATTAACGATAAACGCGCCAAGGAAAAGAAGAGATAAAGTAAAAGTGTTTAACGTGAAACATATGTTTTACGAAGGGAAAAAATAACGCCGCGCGGCGCAAAGCAAGCAAGGAAATGGCAAAATGATATTAAAATCGGTCACGATTAACGGTTATAAGTCCATAATGACTCCGCAAACGCTGGATTTAAGCACGGGGTTTATCACGTTGCTCGGTAAGAACGGCGGCGGCAAGTCCAACGTTCTCGAAGGAATTAAACTTGCGTTCGAAAGCAATTTGCCGCACAAGTACTCCGCGGAAGCGGAAATAACGTTATTGCTCGATAACGAAGATATGATAGACTTTTCGGGGCGGCGCGGCAAAGGGAAGCAAACCGCCGTGACGGTAAAAGTCGCGCCCGATTTATTCAAGGTCGTCGGAGGCGACAAAGATTTAGTAGAGGAACTTTACTTAGACGAAAAAGTTTTTCGCGCGTTTTGCGAGTATACGGAGAGGGCGTTTTATAAAAAGTGTTATCTTCTCAACAACGAGAACGGACTTTTTTTCGGCGGAGAGAGAATGAAACTCCGCGACGTGTATTCGTACAGTAAAAACCCGATCGAAGACGCATTTTTTGCATATGCTATCGCAAGCGGATATTTCGGTAACGAAAAAATAGACGGAAGAGAAGCGCTCGAAGCGAAAGTGAAAGCGAGCGACAAGCAAGAATTATGCGAATTTTTCGGAGAATACTTAAACTCTAAGATTCCGAAGTTCGAACGAGGCATGGTCGATAGACTGGAAGTTTGTTACGAAAACGGCGAATTTTGCTTGTATTTTATAGAAAAGAACGGTTTTAGAACGCCTTTTGAAGAAACGAGTTTAGGTAGGCGTTGGTATTTTAATTATCTTTTCGTGAGGACGAGTTTAAGAAAAGGCGACGTGCTTCTTATCGACGAGCCGGGCGCGTTTTTACATCCGCAAGCGCAAAAAGAAACGCTCGAAGAGTTGGAAAATCTCGCGCGTAGCGGTATAATCGTGGTAATAAGCACGCATAGTCCGTATATGATAAGCGCGTCGGAGAGTAACGAGATAGTGGAGGTCACGTTTCCGGGCGATAGCGGCACGGTTTTGAAACGAGTAGAAAGAACGGGCTTAAAAGATATTTATAACGAGATAGGGCTCGCGTCTTTTAACGATATTTTGCTCGGATTGAATAAAAAAGCGGTGCTTGTCGAAGGGCGCAGAGATAAAACGTGCATAGAGAGCGTTATGCGTTATTTCGGCATGGACCCCGATTTATATCAAATAAACATACTCAGCGGTTACGGCAACGTGGCGAGAATAATCGATTTTTATTTAAGGAACAAAATTCCCCTTGCGGTACTGCTCGACGACGATTCCCGTCGGACGGTTACGGCTTTGCGGGTTTATTCAAACGACGGAGAAACGGTTCCCATTACCGAGATTTCGCCTAAAAAGTTACGGCTCGCCTTTGCGGGAACGGGTTGCGATAGGCGCGATATAGAGGGACTTTTTTCCGAAGAGGACAGGAAAAGACATTTCGAAAGAGTAAGCGGCGGCAAAACGAAAGTCGGTTTTTGCTTCCCTACGACGATAAAAGAATTCGGACTTTCCCAAGAAACGGCGGACAATTTCAGAGCGTTGTTTATAAACTTGGGATTCTTACCGAAAACGTCGAAAAATCGCAAGAAATGAGAGAAAAACACGAAAAACAAACAATTTAGGAGAACAAGAAAATGCGAGTAGCGGTAGTCGGAATGGGACAAGGCGGCATGGTTGCCGGGATAAAACTGGCGGAGCGCGGACACGACGTGACGATTTTCGAGAGGAACGAAAAGGGGCAAGTCGGGTACGACTGGTACGACGATATAACGGCGAGCGTGTTTACGGAAGCGGGACTGCCGAGATTGCCGCGTTACGCGTACGAAAATAAGGGCGTTTGGCGGTTTATATCGCCCGACGAAAAGAACAGTTTGAAGTTGGTTCCGTCGAAGCCGTTTTGCGAGATATCGGTACATAGAAGAGCGCTTGCGGAATATTTCGGCAATCTTGCGGAGGAAGCGGGGTGTAATATTTTATACGGCGCGCCCGTCGAATCGTTGATTATCGAAGAAGAAAGGGTAGTGGGCGTGCGGTTTTGCGGCAACGAAGAGAAATTCGATTTGGTAATCGATGCGAGCGGACAAAACTCGCCGTTTAGGAAGCAAATACCCGCGCGTTTCGGAATAAGCGGCGATTGTGAGAAAGAGGGCGTTATGAAAGGGTACCGAGCGTTTTTTAACGCGCGCGAAAACGTCGAAAAGCCGGTTCCGGAATGTAATCTCATCGTTAAGCACTTAGGCGGTAAGGGAATAAGCTGGTGTAACGCGTTAAACGACGGCATCGTAGACGTACTTATCGGCAGAATAGGGGAATTAAGCGACGAAGAGATAAGATTAGCATTGGAAGATTTAAGAAAAAACTTTGCGATTTTACCGAGCGAAGAGCCGATTAAGGAGTACAAAGTAGATATAGGCGTGAGATGCCCGATAGCGGCGTTTGTTGCGGACGGGTACGCGCTTATAGGCGACAGCGCGTTTATGAGTATGCCGCTTATGGGTAACGGGATAGAATCGGCAATCAAAGCGGGCAAAATGTTTGCCGATACCGTTATAAATAACGGTATATTCGATTTTACCGCAAAAAATATGTGGCAATATCAAAGGAAGTTTTTCAAAGAAATAGGCAAAGATTTCGTATTCGTCGATATGTGGAAACGTTTTGCGCTGGGTTTGGACGAAAAACTTGTGAACAAAGTTTTCGCGTGCGGCGTGATCAAGGACGAGGACACCGCGTTAATCGCGTTAGACGGAATAACGCCGAAACCGACCGTCGGGCGCGTTATAAAAATGTGCGCGGAGATAATAGTCAGGAATCCGAAACTCGTTTTCAAGGCGTTGGCGTTCTTACCTAAGGCGATACGCGCGATGAGAGTTGCGGGTAGAATTCCGCATAAATACGGCAAAAAGTCGGAAAAATGGCGTATAAAATACGAAGAAACGATAAAGAAAACGGACAAAGCCACCGCCAAATAAAAAATTATGCGTAAAACGCAAAAAAAGTGTTCACAAAAAACATTTTTTGCGGTATAATATTAACGCTAAGGGCAGTTAACTCAGTTGGTAGAGTGCTTCCGTCACATGGAAGAAGTCAAGAGTTCGAGTCTCCTACTGCCTACCAAAAAAAATACACCTAATGTTTTAGGTGTATTTTTTTTTGGTTAAGCAACAGAGACGAAGAACGAAAGTGCGCAAAATTGCCGAAGGCAATTCTGACGAGTAAGGCGGTACGCGAAACCAAAGAAGCAGTATTCGAGTTTGAGTGACCTCGCGTAGGTATCGTTTTTAGCAAAAAGTATATTGCTATGCCTACTTTACAAAGAGATTTCGTCGAATACGCTTCCGCGCGTATATGTCTATCAACGTATAAAGTTTATTCGCGAAGATTGGATGAAGCGTCACACGCTTCCGCGCGTATATGTCTATCAACGTATAAAGTTTATTCGTGAAGATTGGATGAAGCGTCACACGCTTCCGCGCGTATATGTCTATCAACGTATAAAGTTTATTCGCGAAGATTGGATGAAGCGTCACACGCTTTCGCGCGTGTATGTCTATCAACGTATAAAGTTTATTCGCGAAGATTGGATGAAGCGTCACACGCTTCCGCGGGGGAGCAAGTCTCGGGGCGCGTGCGCGAAGCGGGTTGCGCCGTAATTTTTGAGCGTAGTTACGGAGCGATAACCCCAAGTGACGGCTATGCAATCGACGGCGGCGTTAAAGGCGGTTTGAACGTCCACTTCGCTGTCGCCTATAAAGAACGCGTCTTTTTTATCTACGCCGAGCGCGGCAAGCACGGCGTTTACCGAGTCGGGATAGGGCTTCCGCCTCACGTTGTCGCTTTGTCCTATAATCACGTCGAAAAGGTTCGGGAAGTATCGTGAAACGAGTTTTTTTACGGCAAAATCCGCTTTGTTCGATACGACGGCGGTAGCCGCGCCGCGCGCGCGTATTTTTTGCAAAACTTCGATAATTCCGTCGTACGGGCGAGTGTTGTCTTCGCAGTGTTTTTCGTAGTATTCCTTAAAAAACGAGAAAACTTTTTCGACGGTTTTTTCGTCGGTTTCTCGCGGAACGCTACGATTTATAAGCATACGGATACCGTCGCCGATGAAATCGTGTACTTCATCTTTGCTCCTTTCGGGCAAGCCGTATTCTCTAAGGGCGCGATTAACGGATAGATATAAATCTTCGAGCGTATCGAGAAGGGTGCCGTCCAAATCGAAAATATAGAGTTTTTTCATAACGTTATGAGTGTAAGTCTTGCGCCGGGTTTTGTCAACCCGAAAAATAAAAAAGGCCGTCAAAAAAGATTGACAGCCGATTTGTTACGAGGCGATAAAGTTACGCGTTACATATTATTATATCCGAGGTCGAACGCTTTTTCGTTGACGGAAGCCAGTTTTTCGGGAATGCACGCAAGGAGCGCGGCTTTCATACCGTCATAGGAAAGGTTCGCTATTTTTGCGAACACGCCGAGCATTACCGAGTTAGCCGCTTTGCCGTTGCCCGCGCGCTCTGCCAAAACGAGCGCGTCCACGCTAAACTTATTTTTCGGAAGGCGCGCTTCCGCGTCCGTCGGATATACGGCGTTACCCGTTACTACCGGCATGGGCATTATTTCTTGCTTGCTGTAAATAATCATACCGTCTTTTTTCAAATAGTGCGAGTAGCGCAGCGCTTCGAGTTTTTCGAAAGCGATAATCACGTCCGCGCCGCCTTCGTCGATGACGGGGGAGTGGATTTTTTCTCCGATACGAACGAAAGTAATCACGCTACCGCCCCTTTGGCTCATACCGTGCACTTCGCTTAGTTTGCAGTCCAAACCGCTATCAAGAGCGTATTTACCGAGAACCCTACTTGCGAGTAACGTTCCTTGACCGCCTACGCCAACTATTAAAACGTCCATAACTCCGTACCTCCTTAACCCTTGATTGCGCCGAACTTGCATATTTTTTTGCAAAGTCCGCATTCGGTGCAAAGCGAAGAATCGATTCGCATACCGTTTGCGCCGCTCGCTATCGCGGGACAACCGAGTTTTAGACAAGCCTTGCAGTTTTTGCACGCTTCGCCGTCGATTTCAAAACCTTTGTATTGCCGCTTCGTAAGTAAAACGCACGGGCGTTTGGAGATTATTACGGAAACGCCTTTTTTGTTTACTTCTTCTTTGACGACGCTTTCGAAAAGTTTCACGTCGTACGGGTCGACTACGCGTACCGAGTCCGCGCCCACGGTTTCGGAAAGTTTTGCAAGATCGAGCATGAAGGTTTCTTCGTTCTTGATGGTTTTGCCGTTCGCGGGATTGTTTTGATGTCCGGTCATTCCCGTAGTGCGATTGTCGAGAACGATAACGGTAACGTTCGCCTTGTTGTAAACGGCGTCGATAAGACCCGTTATTCCGCTATGAATAAACGTGGAATCGCCGATAACCGCCACGGTGCGTTTATGCGCTTCGGGGTCGGCTTTGTCCGCGCCTACCGCCATTCCTACGCTCGCGCCCATGCAAACGGTAGCATCCACCGAAGATAGGGGAGCGACCGCGCCGAGCGTGTAACAACCGATGTCGCCCATAACGCTCAGGTTGAGTTTTCTCAAAACGTAAAAAACTCCTCTGTGCGGACAACCCGCGCAAAGTACGGGCGGGCGGAAGGGAACGTCCTCTTTTTTTACGTCGGGCGAAGCGCCGAGCAGTTTTTCTTTAATCGTTTTAACGGAAAGTTCGCCTTGAATACCGAAGACGTTTTTACCCTCGACGTCGATACCCGCGTATTTACATAAAGTTTCGATATGGGGTTCCAATTCTTCGATTACGATACACCTTTTTACCTTAGAACGGAAATCTTTAATCAGTTCGTAAGGCAAGGGGAATACCATACCGAGTTTTAACACGCTTGCTTTAGGCAAGGCGTCTTTTACATATTGATATACGCCGCCGGCGCAAATCACGCCGAGGCTTAAATCGTTATATTCTACATTGTTTATCGAGAAGGCGTTACTGTCTAAGGAAAGTCTTTTAAGGCGTTCTTCGACGACGACGTGACGTTTTATCGCGTTGGACGGCATCATGACGTACTTAGATACGTCCTTTACGTACGGCTTTAAGGGGATATTCTTTCGCGGAGCGAGTTCTACCAAACTTTGCGAGTGCGCCACTCTGGTGGTAAGACGTAAAATAACCGGCGTGTCGTACTTTTCGCTAAGTTCGAAAGCGAACTCCGTGAAAGCTTTCGCTTCCGCGCTGTCCGACGGTTCGACGACGGGTACGTTCGCCGAGCGGGCTATAAGCCTCGTGTCTTGTTCGTTTTGAGAACTGAACATAGACGGGTCGTCCGCGACCGCAACGACAAGTCCCGCGTTTACGCCCGTGTACGCTATGGTAAAGAGCGGATCGGACGCCACGTTCAAGCCGACGTGTTTCATACTCACTATCGTGCGTGCGCCGCTAAGCGAACTTCCCATACCCACTTCGAGCGCGACTTTTTCGTTAGGCGACCATTCGGAATAAACTTCGTCGTAACGGGAGAGTTCTTCGGTAATTTCCGTACTCGGCGTGCCGGGATAAGCGGTGGCGACTCTTACGCCCGCTTCGTACGCGCCCCTCGCCACGGCAAAATCGCCCAAAAGTAATTTTTTCATAGTTTTATTCTCCGTAACTATATATATATTATATTTACGAGATTTTCAAATCTTCGGGTTTTTTCTCTTCCTTTTTTTCGGGTGGCAAAGGAGGAATGCCTTTTTTGTACCAAATCGTGCCGCCGCGCTTTTTCTTTCTGAGTATCAAGAACACGATAAGTCCGATACATATCGCCACGACGACGTAGCAGAACACGATGACGAGATTGACGCTCGTTTTCCCGTCGATAACAGAACTTTCGTTACGAATGAACTCCAAAGACCCTCTGACCAAGCAGTACCAACCGAAGTACGCAAGACTGCCGAAACCTTTGACGTCCAAACGGCGTACGAGGAAGGAAAGCAGTATGAAACCGAGGACGTTGAGAAAACTTTCGTAGAAGAAAGTCGCTTGATAAAACGCGCCCTTACGAGCGATATACACCGCCATGGGGAACCATTGCAGTTTCGGGTCGGTAATGAGTTGACCGTAGAGTTCTTGGTTAAAGAAGTTGCCCCATCTGCCGATCGCTTGCGCGAGAAGAACTATGGGAAGAACGATATCTGCGACTTTAATCGCGTCTTTTTTATATATTTTCGCCCAAAGGAGCGCGCCCACGGCTCCGCCCGGCACGCCCCACATGACCGTAAGTCCGCCGTTCCATATCGCTATGGTGTTGACGAACGCCTTCCAGTCGTAGGGCTTGACGAAATATTCTTCGTAATTGCTGAGAACGTATCCGAGTCTTGCCGCAATTATCGCTATCGGTATGGCGATAAGAAACAACATCAACATATCGTCGGAAGAAACGTTAATTCTCTTTACTCTTCTTATGGCGATAACCAAAGCGAGTACCATCGCGAAAGTGATTATCAGTCCGTACCACGCCACGTTGAGTTTGCCTATGGAAAACGCCGTGGGCGTAACCTTTCCCGTCCAATGCATAAAGAAATCCTACCTAAAATACAAGATTACTACTAATAATACTATAAATCTATGCGTATTGCAAGCGTAAAGTATTTTTTTTATGCGGTTTTAAGGAACGCGCCAATAGATTTTTACGAATTTTTCTCGAAAAACAGGGAATTGTTTTTGCTTAAATTTCGGCGGTTTTTTCGTAAAAACGTAGCGTTAAAAAAAAGCGAGAAAATTTGTAAAAACGAGCGGAAAAAATATAAAGGTTTCGTCTTGGGGAAAAGTTGCAAAATCTGCAAGAAAGCGGTAATTTATACGCTTATCCGCGTTGACAAAACGTGTCGAAATATGTAGAATAATATGTAAAGAAACGCTGAAACGTTTTTTAAGAGCGACGAATATATATGGGGGTTGCCGAAGTCGATTTTGACGGCGGCGAAGCAAAAAGTAAGAAACGTAATATCGTGATAGCGAGGCAAAGTTTTTTGCGATATCGCGTGCGTGTAGGCGTACGAGAACGGGCGTTACGCGCGAAACGGTAAAAACTGAAAAAAAATAAAGAGAAAACGACAAAAAGGGGGAAGAGCGTAATGGCTAAAAGCGCAAGCACGGGGAAAGCGATTTACATATCCGTAGACATCGGTTACGATACGACCAAGTCCGCGTTCGCGTACAATACCGCAAGCGGCTTCAAAAAAGGCATCATAGAGTTCGGTAGGGAGGGTTTTCCTTCGCTCGCGTACTACGACGAAAAAGCGCGCAAGTGGCGGTTTGGCGACGAAGCATACGACATTACGGAAAGAAGCGCGTTCAAGTTTATGGTAAGAATAAAGGACCTTCTCGACTTGATAGATTACGAAAAGGGCGAGTATTACTTCAAAAAGAAGTTCTTTCCGATTTTCGAGTTCCCGATGACCGAAAAGGTAAAAACCGATTTCGGCTCGATGGTAAAAAAAGGCAAATGTTTCGAAGCGAACGTAACGCCGCAAGCCGTTTGTCAAATGTTTTTGGCGACGTATCTGGCGGCTGTAAACGCTAAAATAGGCGCGCTCGAAGGCGTCGCGAGAAAATACACGGCGGTTTATCCCGGCGGAGCGAGCAAAGAACAGTACGAAGAACTTTGCAGACTTTGCGAGGTCGAAGGCGGAGACGCCGACGCGAGAGTTATTTCCGCGCCCAAGGCGGTAGGAATAGCGGCGAAAGAGTACGGCGTGCTGGGCGCGCATAAAAACGTACTACTTTTCAACGTGGGCGCATGCTCCACGAGCGTGGCGAAACTTACCGTAACCCCAAGCAACATTTCGGTAGACAGCGTGGAATCGCACAGCGCGCCGATAGACTTCGGAGGCAACGATTTCGACGAATGTATCAATAATATGGTCATGGCTAAGTCCGCCGAGATTCCCGCGTTCGGCACGAAAGACGACGGAACGAATATCATCGAAAAAGGCACGTATTATCAGCAGTTTATGTTAATGCGTTCGGTTAAGAACGGCAAGAAGCGTTTTTCCACCGGCGTGGTAACCGACGAGGGCGACGTGACGGGAGTTTTTACCGTTCAGAGAGAAATGGAAGTTAAGATTCCCGTGGTAAGGAAAGAATTCGTAAAAGAATGTCAAGGTCTTTACGAAAAACTATGGCAATACATGCGGAGCGAACTGAAATTACCTATAAACAAGGACGTTACGGCTGTAGTCGTTTCGGGCGGTACGGCGGATTTATACAATCTCGACAAGTACGCGGAAAGCAAACTGAAAAAGTCGTTTTCGAAAGTGAGTTATATCGATTTCAGTCCGTACGACGAAAAAAAGGCGCGCGACACGGTTTTGTGCGACCCGAGATATACCGCGGCGTTAGGCGCGGCATTGTTCGGCGCGGGCGCGTATAAAATGGAACTTGTAATGACTTACGCTTACGGAACGTATAATCCGAGCATGCAAAACGGGTATTGCGCCAAGTTCGCCTGTATTCTCGAAAAAGGCGAACGCATAGCGTCGGACGGTAAAATCGTCGGCATAGACAGATACGAGAACGAGAGGAACGCCAAGACCATTAACAACACCGCGCTGTCCTCGGACGGCAGAGGCGTTTACGTAAAGCCCAACGAGTACTATAAAATCGCCCGAGCCGATTACGACGGCAAGCCGATTTGTTCCGCGGCGACTTTTTACGGAATGAGTAAATCAGAGTTTTTGAGGTCGCTTATAGGCGTGTTAAAGAGAATGACCGCGGCGGGCGCGTCGGTTAGGGACGAAGTGAGAAGAGATTTGGTGCAAAACTACGGTTTCGCGACGGTTTTGACGGGCAATTTCGTGTTCGACAGGAACGTTAACGGCAACGCGAATTTCAAACTTTTGGAAGGGTTCCATATCGACGTGGAGGGCAGAGCGACCCCGATAGTGAAGAACGTCAGCATAACGAGCGACATGCGGGCGACGAAAGTTTGGATAGAAGCGGACGGCGCAATCAAAATATAAATAATATAGCGCAAAGATAATCGATAAGAGGTGACGATATGGCAACGTTAAAAACGGCAAACAAAGAAAACGTGACGGGGACCGATATAAGGAACGTTACGCCGCTCAGCGGAGAAATTTACGAAGCGATAAAGGACGCGAACACGTTATCGCGTTACGACGACTTCGAATCTTTGAAAATTCCGCTCGGCGCGTATAAGCATACCGAAGAAAGCGGGGAGTACGGAATAGTTTACGACGAGCATAAACATATAGGTACCATAGGGGATAAAGGCGTAATATTCGACCATCAAATGAATGCCGCGAGGAGATTTCTCAGCGAATTGAGAGGTTTCGGCTTGCTTGCCGACTGCGTGGGCAGCGGTAAAACCTACGAAGCGTGTATGGTTTTGAGCGAACTCGCGTGCAGAGGCATGGCGGATTCGGTTTTGATTATCGTTCCGGACGAACAACTGGTAAACAACTGGAAGTACGTTTTCGAAACGTGTTTCGGCTTCGGTAAAGGACAACTCGTCAAAATCGACGAGAGAGCGAGTTTCTCTTCTAACGAACCGCACGGAGCGTACATAATCACCCAAGAAGACTTTTCCTTGCTTAGCAATAACGTCAAGAGGAACGTCTTGTTTAAGGTCATCGTGGTGGACGAAGCGCATAATCTGTGTTTGGAGAGAGAGGGTAAAACCACCGCGCTCGCCGCGTTGTCGATGATGATGGCGACCAAGAAGAAAGCGGGTTTTCCGTACTGTCTTTTACTTTCCGCGACTCCGCACTCGGGCAATCTCGAGAACATGTTCAAACTCTGGTACTTTATAAGATGCAGAGGCGGCGAACCGAGAGATTTTACCGAAGGAGCCAAGACCGCGGCTTACGAAAGCGAAAAAGAATACTACTTAAAAACCGTTTGTAACGGCGCGAAAACGGTGGCGGAGTACATAGAAAGAACGAAAATAAAAAAAATTATGGGTTCGGAAGCGATTTCGAGCGGCATAAGAGAAAAATATTTAAGAGGCTTCGAAGCGTCGATAAACGGCAGAAAGACCACTTTCAAACCGCTTACCGTAAAAGAGCATAACGCGCTTGCGTTCGGAGAACAAAAGTATCGTTGCGACGCCTTTTTGAACGATATGGAAAACGGAGCCATTCACGACGAAGTGATAAGACAAGTGGCGCACGACTACCACAATATCGTCATGCGTTCGATTATGATTCGTCAGCCGAACAACGTTTCCAGGGGTAGGAACGCAGTCAATTATTTGTTTATGCCGGTAAAAATCAAGCCGGCAATATCTCCGAGAAGAACGGCTAACGTCGCCAATTACTTTATCGACGATAGAGCGTTCGACAAAAATTACGAGTTTTTGAACGCGTTCGTAGGGCTGATAGGCGACGAAAAGAAAAACGCCTTTTTCCCCAAGAAAGGCTCCGCGCAATTCTATAATTTGACGCTCTCGGCAAAGGACGAAGACCCTCGCGCCGCGAGAAGAAACCGCGCGAGAAGAGAATTGAAAGTACGTACCGTCACGACGACCGAAAGTAACGTAGAGCGCGATATTTTCTATGAAAAATGTAAAACGTTCGTAGAGATTATCGAAGAAATCGACGAAAACGCGCAAAAAGAAGCGGGCGCGAGCGGTAAAGCGAGAGCGGTGGTTTTCTTCGATTACGACAAAGAAAACAACGTAAACGGCGAAAAAACGTCTTGGGAAAAATTGAAAGAGTATTTGTCAGGGAAAGGGCGTAACGATATTTTAGAAAGAATTATCGACGGAAACTTAGACAACATACGCGAAAGCATAGGTAAATATAACGAAAACGACGGGGCGATTTTGCTTGCGGAAGACTTCCAGTATACCGAAGGTCAAAACTTGCAAAAAGGCTGCGTGGTAATTAACTTCGAAGTTTCGCCCGACCCGTTGACGCTCGACCAAAGAATAGGCCGTGTGTTCCGTCTCGGACAAGAACACGACGTGACGGTGTATTCGCTTGCCGCCGCCAACGAACTCGACGGTTACTGTTTATCGTACTTCGTTAAGGTCGACTTGATATCCGACGCCAACGGCGACGCCACGATTATCGCCGGCACAAACAATCAAAACATGAGGGCGTTGCAGTGTCCGAAGTGTAAAGCCTTGCGGTTAATGAGCGAGAGAGATTATCTGGAAGCGGGCAAACTCGTGCGTTGTAACGGTAACTCGTGCGAAGGCGAAAAGATGATCGACCTTACCATGGCGGAAGCGGAATGCGAAAACCCGAACTGCTCGGTAAGAATCGCCAGAACGAGAACCGACGACGACAATTACGAGTATTTGTGCTGGGCTACCGACAAGCGCAAACTGACTTACGACCACGACGTGAGAAACGGTAAGAAGATAAACAAAGTGCGTTGCGGAAAGATTTGCGCGATGCGCCACTGCGCGAAATTGATAAATATCGAGTGTCCGCTCGTGACCAAGTATAAGAACGTAAACGACGTGAACGAACTCAGCGCGTATTGCGAGGAATGTCCGCGCCGCGACGAGTGCAAGAGAAGCAAATGCGTTTTCGACCAAGACGTAAACGGCTCTAAATATTCGTTCGAAAACAGTTGCGCCGGTTGCCCGAGCGCCACGTGTATTCCTAAGCCGTGCGTGATAGAGTTCAACGAAAATTGGGAGGCGCGTTGTCCCGCGTGCGGAAGTATGATAAGGCTGAAAAGCAATCTTACTTTCGCGAGTTATCTCAAAATGATTTACGACTTCCCCGACAACTCGGGCGGAATGTCGTTCTGCGACAATTTCGGCGGCGAAGTAAGGGCGACGAAAGAAGTTAAAGATATACTCACTAACGACGGCGAGGAGAGTTGAAAATTATGAACAAGTATTATTTAAGAAGCAAAAAAGAGCAAGAATCCTACGACGCCATAATCCATTTGTTTAATGGCGGGCTTATCGGCGCGTCCGACGTCGGCGCAAGCACGAACGCAAGAGGAACTTACATAGAGTACGACGGTATAGAGTTCGAAAAAACCGCGGAAAGCGGCGAAAAAGAAAGCACGTTTATGGCGATAATGACCCCGAGCGGCGCGTCCTGGTTCGACCGTGCGGCGGGAAGAGAAAAAAAGAACGCCGAGGAAGATTACGCCAATAGTTGGAACTCGTTCGTTAAGGACGTGGAAAGAAAGTTTTACGAAAAGTATTCTTGCCTCGTGTACGACGACGTGGAAGAAAGCGGCGGTTCTTTGCAAGCGGAAAAGTGCATATACAATCTGCTTAAGACGTTTTTCGATTTCGACGAAAGCGAACTCGGCAGTACGATAAGAATAGATTCCGATAGAAACAACGGCAAAAGAATAATTTACGGCGTGAATATGCGTATGGAAGTTTACGACACGGGCGAACCGAAACCCATTCTCGGCAAAATGTTTTTTTCGCCGAAAAACGTGGGCGACGGAATCGTTCCGCTCGATAAAAATCGCGCCGAGGGAATAGTCAGGGCGATTGCCAACAAGAAGCAAAGCAAAGTCGTTATCGACGACGACAAGCAAGCGGAATTAAGAGTCGAATCTTCCGCCGCGCTCGACAATATTTTAAGATATTTACGAGAAAGCGACAATCTTCTCGACGAACTCGTTTACGATAGAGATTCGAGAGGCAAAAGCGTAGACGAAGAAGTAATTAAAAAGTTTATCGCCAGCGTGGCGAGCGGCGAAGTGAATATTCTTTGCCAAAGCATCGCCGTGAAGACATTGCTTATAATAAATCAAAAAATAAAAGTTTTCAACGTCGTGAACGCGCTTAGCGGCAAGGCGATTTTGCGCGCGGAGGTTTGCGGCGACCGCATATCTTTGGACTGCGCGGCGTGCGAGAACGGAACGGGACTTATCGTAGACAATTCTATCGTCTGCTCGAACGGAAAAGTAGATTTATATTTTAACAACGACGGCAAGATAAGCATAAAAACGAAAAGAGGTTACCTTCCGATTAGCGACGACGCTTGCAAAGAAACGGTGGAATTATTAAAGAAAGAAGTCTTTTCCAAGCACTTATACAAACTCGAATGCGCATTGCCCGCGGGCGGCGTATGCAATAAGTGCATATGCGCGAACAGACAAACGGAAGTGGTCGCCGGGTACGACGAAAACGGCGCGGAAAAAATCGTTATTAAGTGCAGCGACTGTCCGTATCTCGAAAGTTTCATAAGAATAAAAGATGAAAACGGCTATAAAGCGTTCGCGCCGAACGTGCTTTATTTCGACGTGGACGAGAAGAGGTTCATGCCTCGCGTAGCGAGCGGCGAACAGCCGAGGTGCAACGTTTGTAAGAGAGAGATAGGAAAAGACAAGAAGAGATGCGCTTTATGCGCGTCGCTCGGCGCGGGTTCCTCGGGCGAAGTTAAGCAAGCGCAAAGGAAGTTATATAAAGAGTATTCCTATATGCTTTCGCCGACGTCGAGAATGACCGGAGGCGAGAAGCGTTGCGCGGAAGATCAGGAAGTAATAGTTTTCCGCGTAGGGAAGAGTTTCTACGTCGTGAATAAGAAAGAGTTATATAACGGTATGATTGTAGTCGAAAAAGTGAAAAGGAGTTAATTATGAACGAAAGAAATCACGAAAAGGGTATTTGGTACAGCGGAATACCTACGACAAACGGAATTAAATACGAATATAAAGAAGAAACGAAGCGAGCGACGAAGGACAAGAAAGGCTACTTGCGTTTCGCGTTAATCGCGGCTATTTTGTCGGACGTGGCGATACTCGGTTGCTTACTCGCGATGATAACGGACTTCAAATACTTTTTCGCTCCGCTCTTTTTGTTGGTTGCCGACGTAACGTTCTTCATAACGACGTTTTTCGTCAACTTCCGCTACGGTTACGCGACCAAGTACGGCTGGATTTACGCGGCGTTTTCCGTAGGCTTGTTGCTCGTTGCGGAGATAATGCCGAGTATGGAAGAGCAAAACTTAGTTATGGCGATCGGCGGCAATATCACGCTTGCGGTCGGACAGATAATAAAACTCGTCGCGGTGGTTGCCACTTTCGTTATGGCGAGAAAACCCGCTTCGAAGAAAAACAAATCGGGTTTAGGCGTGGTCGCGGTAGCCGCGTGTTTGCTCGCGTTGTGCGTGTTCTTCAATTTCAATAACGGCTATATGGGTCAGGGTAACCGCGTCGGCGGCAGAGTTTGCACGCTCGTTTACGGAACGACGGAAAACGGCGAGTACGTAATCAAAAAAGTTATCGGTAAAGGCGATACCGTCGTTATTCCCGACAAGTTCAAGGGTAAGAACGTAACGGGTATGAATTGCGAACTGTTGAACGACCGCGGTATTAAGAAAATCGTCGTCGAGAGCGCGAATAAGCAGTTTTTCAACATAGATAAAATCGAGAAGTTTAACGTAGGCTTAGAGATAGTCGCCGACAAGAAGATTTACGATTCGATAAGAACGGCGGTGTTTAAGGCGGCTTACGACGGGTCAAGCGGCAAAGCGATGGACTTACTGAAAGCGATGAAGCCGCAAGGTCTCGGTAACGACGAAACTTACTATAACGTTTTCTACGGCGTTAATTTGCCGACCGGCGAACTCGCTTATATTCCCACGCTTGTGGTAAAGAAAACCGATTCGGTATCGGACGCGCTTAAAAACGCGTTGAGAAACGTGAAAGCCGATTATATCGACGTAGACCATATCGAATCGAGCAGTCAAAGCGACCTTAAATGGTGTTACGACAATACGGACGGGTATATGCTCGACCTTAAAAACGCGCAAATAAGCGAAGGCAACGTAGTCGTTAAGTTCGATTCCGTGCATTTTATCGATATGTTGGACGGCAACGACGAAAAGTTCGTTTTGGACGAATCGTGGAATGAGGAAGGTATTCCCGCGTTTGCGGAAGCGGGCAAATACGTTGCCGGAAACGACGCCGTTAAGTTCTTCGAAGAAACGTTACCTAAGCGCGACGGATTTGCTTGCGAATGGTACGCGAACGAAAACGGCGGCGACGTTACGAAAACAAAAATCGCGAGCGGCGCGGAGTTATCTACCGCGCTTAACGGAACGTTCGGCAAGTCGGTTTGTTCCGTTCGTCCTAAGTGGACGGTGATTCCGCCCGAGATAGAGGGTATAACTTCGGACGAAAAGGAGATTTCCTCCGATATGCCGCTTACGCTTACTTACGGCGAGGACGCGAAAATCGCGGTGGCGGCGCGTTCCGCGCTCGGCGAAGACATGATTACCTACGCGCTTCTTAAAGGCGGTAAAGAAATAGCGAGGAACAGAACGGGCGAGTTCGAACTCGTCAAGTACGTTCCCGACCAATCGGGCGAGTATTGCGTATCCGCGGTTTGCGAAGACGATAAAAAGGAGATTACTTCGCTTAGCAGCATAGAAACGAAAAAAGCCTTCCGCTTCGTGATAAACAAGAAAAAGATGTCGTTTACCTGGACAGTTCCTTCCGGCGAATACAACGGCGCGAAAAGAACCGTTTCCGCGGCGCACGACGCGAGCAAAGTGGTAAAGGGCGACTCGTTCTTATTCGAAACGATTCCCGCTTCGGTTAAGGACGCCGGCGTATATTATCCGCAAGTTAAGTTAAGCGCGGCTACGGCGAGCAAATACGATATCGACAAAAGCGGCGTAACGACAGTGGAGATAGAAAAGAAAAAGATAACCCCCGTTTGGAACGTGGCGACGGCGTACGTTTACGACGGGCAAACGCAACATCCCACCGCAACGGCGCAAGGCGTCGCGGGCGAGGGCGTTATAGAGTTTTCCGTAACCGGCGCGGGAGCGAAAGCGGGAACGTACACGGCTGTTCTTCACATAAAGAGCAAGTACGATAACGGCAAGCAGTATAGCGATAATTACGTTATAGAAGAAAACGGCAGTTTAGAATACGCAATAGAAAAAAGAATCGTCGCCGTTACCGGATGGGAAAACGATTTGCTTACGTATAACGGCGCGGCGCAACTACATAGAGTAGCGGCTACGAACGGACACGTAAGCGGCGAAGAAGAGGTTGTTAAAGGCGATTTCATTTATACGTTCGTTAGCGGCGCGAAGAACGCGGTAAACAGAGGCGAATACTCAGTAAAGGCTACGCTTAAAGAGAGTTCCGATTATAAGTTCGCCGTCGGCGAAGAATACGAACATAAGTTTACGATTAACCCGAGGTCGATTACCGCGAGAACCTGGAATGCAAACGCGTTTACTTATAACGGTAAGAAACAGCGTCCGCGCATACTGACCTTAGAAGGTTGCGTTAACGGCGAGGCGCAAAAAGTCATCGACGAAGAGATAGTCTATACGGACGGAAACGCCGGAAAAGGCAAGTATACGGTAAGGGCGACGCTTTCGTCCCCCGAAACGAGTAACTACGCGCTCGATTCGGCGCAAGAGTACGTTATTAACCCGTTAAAGGCGGAATTAACGTGGACGCTCGAAGACGAAAATTTGGTTTATGCGGGCAAGAGCAAGAAAGTTACCGTCACCGTAACCAACTTGCAAACCGACGAAGAGGGTAACAAGGACGTTTGTACGGTAAATACGCATACGCAAGGCGACAACAAGAACGCAGGTACGTTCGGAATAATCGCCAAGACTTTATCTAGCGATAATTATATCTTACCGAGCGACAACCCGACGCAAACGTTCGAAATAACGAAGAAAACGCTTTTCGTCAGCACGAAAGACCATACGATGACTTACGGCTCGGCGATGACGGAGAACAATTACGAGGTGAACGGCTTCGTAGGTAACGATACCGAAGCAAACACCGTGTTTACCGTAACCTATCCGAGAGAATACGGAACCAGACCCGCCGTAAAAGAGGGTGGATATCCGATAAAAATCGTCGTCAGACTCGGCGACTCGGTAGCGAGGAATAACTATGAAATAGTTTATACTTACGGCACGCTTACCGTTAATCCCAAACCTATTTTGCTCGATTGGAGTTTGCCAAGCGGCGACGCGACCGTTAACGAAAGCGTATACGACGGCAAGGCGCAATTACCTAAAGCGGTTCCGTCGGCGGAAAACGGCACGGTCGGAGCGGACGTATGCGAAGTTTTCGTCGAACTTTACGTAGGCGACAACAAGAACGTGACTTCGGACGGGTATAAGTTCCGCGCCGTGGGCGTAAGCAACGGCAACTACCGTCTTTCTACCGACGAAGATAAGACTATAAGCCAAGCGTTCTATATAAAGAAAAGAGATTTGACTTTCGGCGCGAAAGCGCATACCGTAATTTACGGCGACGAGATAGACGGAGCGTTCGGCGGTTATGAAGCGAGCGGTTTTGCGGACGGCGAAAGCGTAGAGAGCCTTAAAATACGGGTAGAGTTAAAAACGGATTACGTACTGTTCGGCGACGTAGGCGAGTATACGATAGAGTTCGACGAGAGCAAGACGAGCAGTCCGAACTATACCCCCGTTTTCCGTTCCGCCGTTTTAAGCGTGGTTCAAAGGCAAATCGAGTTCGAGTGGAAGCCGAACTACTTAGATTTAACTTACGACGCCGAGGCGAAAACGCTCGCTCCGATTATCGCCAATCGCGTTAACGACGACGACGTTTCTTTCGAGTACGCCTTGATTTCGGGAACTTCCGGCGCGCCTACCGACAACGTGAACGTTACGAGCGAGGGCTTCGCTTACGAAGTTACTTCTATTAAGGGTGGCAAATGCGGCAATTACGCCATGCCCGAAAACACCGTAGGTTCTCGTAACTATATTCAAAAGAGAGCGTTAAGAGTGGACGAAGTGGCGGTTAATGCGAAAACCTACGACGGCAACGACGTCGCGACGGTAAGCAAACTGACGGTTTCGGGAATCATCGGAAACGAAATAGAGGTAGTCGCTACCGCTAAGTTCGACAGCGCGGACGCGGGAACGAATAAAAACGTTCTCGTAAAGTACGCTTTGCAATCGAACGGCGGCAAGACGAGCAACTACTCGATAAGAAGAGAATCGCTCGTAAAAGGGACCGTAAAGCCGAGAGGAATAACGATTAACGAAATTATCATAGAAGATAAAGTTTACGACGGCACGACGGACGCGTCTTATTTGTCGCTCGATACGAGCGGTATTTTAGACGGCGAAGTGAGCGTGGCGGTTACCGCGCGTTTTAACGACAAACACGTCGGAACGAACAAACGCGTCGACATCGAGTATTCGCTCGAGGCAGCAAAGATAAACGGCAAGACGGAAAACTATACGATAACGCCTACCGGCAATGCGCAAGCAAGCGTAACGCCGAAAACGATTACGGTAAAGAGTTACGACAGCGCTTCGTTTATTTATAACGGCGAAGAACAACGCCCGACGGTAACCGCTTTCGAGGGCGTACTCGAAGGCGACGAAAGTTACGTTTACGAAAACGTAGTCTACTCGCAAGGCGGACGGTACGTAAGTATTCAAAACCTGACCGTCACGTTAAAAGACGGTTGCGATTACGTTTTCGACGGAGAAGTAAGCGTCGGATACGAAATACTTCGTAAACCTCTGACTGTAAAAAGCGTAAAGGTAGCGGATAAAGTTTACGATAGAGAAACGGCTGTTTCGGTAACCGAACTTATCGTAGAAGGTATCGCAAACGGCGAGATAACGGTAAAGGCAACCGCGGCTTTCGCAACCGCGGACGCGGGACGAAATAAAGAAGTAACGGTCAAATACGAGTTAGAGCCGAGTTTAAGCGAAGCGGTTAAGAATTATACCGCGCCGAGCGAAACCAAACTGCAAGCGAACGTTTTGGCAAGAACGATAACGATAAAAGAGGTAAAAGTTTCGGATAAAACGTACGACGGACTCGTCACGGCGACGGTAACCAAGCCGGTAACCGAGGGAATTTTGACCGGAGAAGACGGCTCGGACGAAGTGACGGTAAACGCGACCGCCGCGTTCGAAAACGCCGACGCGGGAACGAATAAAAAAGTTACCGTTAAGTATTCGCTTAGCGCGTTAAGCGGCAAGACGGAAAATTACGCCGTACCGGAAAACTCGACTTTTGCGGCGAATATTAAGGCGAAGAAAATCAGCGTTACCGATGTTAAAGCGGACGATAAAGTTTACGACGGCTCGGTAAAAGCGAGCGTAAGCGCTTTGACGACCGAGGGTATTCTCAATGCGGAAGTAAAAGTCGTTTGCGAAGCGAAGTTCTCGGACGCGAACGCCGGGAAGGACAAGAAGGTGCTTGTTACGTACGCGCTTAGCGCGGTAAACGGCAAGGTAGCGAATTACGTTGCGCCGATAAGCGGCGAAACGACCGCCGAGATAACCGCTAAGGAAGCGGAAACGCATTGGATAATCGGCGAGTTTGTTTACAACGGCGCGAACCAGGCGGATAAGGTGCAAGCGTACTATGCGGACGTAAACGGGAGCAGGATATATTTAGCCACGGATTTAAGCGAGTTCGTCGACTATAAAGAGGGCGGATACACGGTACGCGCCACGCTTAAAAACGGCGAGACGAACTACGTTTTGGAAGAAACCTCGCGTACGACCACGGTAAATATTTCCAAAGCGGATAACGCTATAAGCGATTTCGCGATTACCGGCTGGACGGAAGGCGAAGCGAGTTCCGTTCCCGTAGCGAAAGCGAAGTTCGGTACGGTACGGTTTGTTTATTCAAGCGCGAAGAACGGCGCGTACGGCGATATTAAACCTACCGTCGCGGGAACGTACTACTGCAAAGCGGTGGTTAACGGTTGCGAAAACTACGACGGCGCGGAGTCAGAGGCGATCGAGTTCGTAATCGCGCCTAAACAAACGAGCGACAACGAGGAGGAGATATAATTATGGCAAAGAAAGTCGAAACGGGAACGAGCGTTATTTTATGTCCCAAATGCGGCAAGGCAAAACCCATTACCGTCTTTAACGGCGACCTTGTTTGTCCGCTATGTAAGGCTTCGGTTATGGAAAACGTCAAAGTTAACCTCAACGACGGCAAGGCGGCGAGCGAGTTCGCGCTAAGTCAGGCGTATTTCGGGTACTACCTCGAAAGCGTGAAGAAAACGCTCTCGGGAAGAAAGAGCATCGCGGCTAAACACGAGGCGGAAAACGGCAAAAAATACCTTGCCAAGGCGATAGGTTTATGTAGGAGCGCGGCGATGCGCGGCAACCCTTACGCCGTAGTCAATTTAGGGTACTACGTGGAGTCGGGCTACGACGATACGATAATTAAGAGAAGAGATTTCGCGAAATGGTGCTATAACCTCGTCGCGACAAGTAAGGAAGCGGGCATAGACGATATAAGAGAAATAGCGAGAATCAATCTCGCCGCGTTGACTAATAGAAAAGAAACCGAAACAAATCTCGCGCCGCACGAAGTCATTAAAGAAC
>CAKRAY010000006.1 GCA_934296355.1 uncultured Clostridia bacterium | reverse complement strand
GCGGTTAACAGTACGCATTAGCACAAAGGAAAAGCCTTTCCGACTGCTATAAGTACCCGCCGAACGTTTGGCACCGATTATCAGCAAGAGGGAAAGTCTTGCGAACTTAGATGTAAGCCGTAAGGTACGTAACGGCTTCCTTATTAGTCGGTACCAAGGGGGAAACAAATGGAATTACACAAAGAAAGAGGTTGTTTGGCGACCTCTTTTGACTGTAATGCAATGCCCCCTTGCGACTGGTACCGTGCTATAGCGACTGTATAAAAATCGCTTTTCTATTTTCGTTGTCGTAGAGTTCCGCGAGCGTAGAGAAAGGCGCGTCTAAGCCGTTTAGCAAAACGAATATGTCAATTTGGATACCCAAAAGTTGATTTTTTATATTTGAGCATTGCGGTTGCGCGTTGCGGAAAGAGGGCGCGTATCCCTTGCCTTGCATAAGTCCGTCTACGATAATCAGCGAGCGATACACGGCGTTTTTTAGGAAGTTAATTTTCTTCAAAGAAAGTCTGTTGCCGGCAAGACAAGCGGAGAGCAAGTCGAATTGATTTTCGAGCAAAACGGTGACTTGTTCGTAAACGGTTCCGTTCGTAGCCGCGGCGGCTATGGATTGTCTATACTCTTTTGCGTAGTTTTCGAGGTCGTTCATATTCTTTATCTCCGCTTACAAGGTATGCGCAAAGGCTTTTTTTGGTGATAATTATTTTTTAATGCGACGATTGCGGCGATAGAAAAGGTTGTTAAATGATTATTTTACGTTGACATTTAAGCGTTATAATTGTAAAATATTTATAATTTATATAAAAATAATTTTACCTCGAGGTGAATATGTTAGATTTACGATTTGTATGCGATAATATCGAACTTGTTAAGGACAAACTCGAAAAGCGTCATTCCAAACTCGATTTAAGCGAATTGGTTACGCTCGCCGCTCGCCGCCGCGAAATTATCAAAGCGACCGAAGCGTTGAAAGCGGAAAAGAACAAGGTCAGCGCGCTCGTTGCCGAGAAAAAGCGCAACAAACAGCCTTGCGACGATATCATTGCGGCTATGAAAGTTAAGAGCGAGGAAATTAAGGCGTACGACTCCGAACTTGCGGAAGTCGAAGCGAGACTTACCGAGATTATGTACGTTATTCCTAACCTTGTCGACGACAGTATTCCCGTCGGACTCGACGACAGAGATAACGTGGAAGTCAGAAGATTTATGGAGCCGACGAAGTTCGATTTCGAACCGCTCGCGCATTGGGATATAGGCGAAAAGAAGAAGATACTCGACCCGCAACAAGCGGCGAAAATCACCGGAACGAGATTTACCGTTTATCACGGAATGGGCGCAAGACTGGAAAGAGCGGTTATTAACTATATGCTCGATACCCACACCGCTAACGGTTACGAAGAAGTTTTACCTCCGTTTATGGTAAACAAAGATTCTATGCTCGGCACGGGTCAGTTGCCGAAGTTCGAAGATGATATGTACGCTATAAAGAACTCCGATTACTACCTCGTTCCTACGGCGGAAGTTCCGGTAACGAACTTGCACAGAGGCGATATACTTAACGTAAACGACTTGCCGATTAAGTACTGCGCGTACACCGCTTGTTTCAGAGGCGAAGCGGGTAGTGCGGGAAGAGATACGAGAGGACTTATCCGTCAACACCAATTCAACAAAGTGGAACTCGTTAAGTTCGCTCATCCCGACAAGAGTTTCGACGAACTCGAAGATTTGACGCACGAAGCGGAAAAAATTCTTATCGGCTTGAAAATTCCGTACAGAGTGGTTTGCTTATGCACGGGCGACGTGGGATTCGGTTCTTGCAAGACCTACGATATCGAAGTATGGATGCCGTCTTACGGAAGATTCGTCGAGATTTCTTCTTGCAGTAACTACGTTGACTTCCAAGCGCGTAGAGCGAACATTAAATTCCGCGACGTGGACGGCAAGGCGAAACTCGTACACACCCTTAACGGTAGCGGACTCGCGGTAGGCAGAACGGTAGCGGCAATTCTCGAAAATTATCAAAATGCCGACGGTAGCGTAACGATACCAGAAGTTTTGGTTAAGTATATGGGAGTAGACAAGATTTAATCCGCGCCTATAATGAAAAAAAAGAAAAATAACACCTTATCGGATATTCTCGGTTCGATATTAAACGGATTTGTTTCGCTTATCAGAGGAATACTTCGTTTAATAGTCAAACTCACGGTAGCCTTCGGACTTTGGTTACCCGCTTCGTATGCGCTGATAGGTGTTATTTTGTATTATGCGGCTTCTTTCAACCCGTTCGACTTCGACGTGTACGGCGTGCTTTACTTGTCCGGCGGCGTGGCGTGCCTCGTTTGCACGATTATAATCTCGGTAAGGAACATCATAGTCAAGCCGGTAAGAAGCGCGATGGACCGTAAACACACGGCGCGTAACGAAGAACACGAAGAAACCGAGCGGCTATCGGAACTCAGAGAAAAACGGCGTAAAAAGGACGAGGAAGAAACTCTCGTAGTCGCGCCCGTCTTTGAAGAACCGCCCAAAAAGAAGAAAAAACCGCCGGAAAAAACGCCCGAATATCTTGTCACAGACAGCGATTATGCCGCCAAAAGAGAAGAAGCGGAGCGTATGCTTTTCGACGTTTTGCCGGTAAAACGCGTAGTCGAAGAACCGCCGAAAGTCGAGGAAGCGCCGAAAAAAGAGATTCCCGAAATGTACTTTTCTTCCTTGCAACCGAATATTCTCGTACACGAGTATAAGGATAGGTTCGAACTGTTTAAGGTTGTCGGCAATCGCACGGTATCTATCGGGGTGGAGTATAAGTAAAAATGGAAAAAAGCGTGTTACGAAGCAAAAAAAATCGCATTTGGGAATTGGACTTTCTACGCGGTTTTGCCATAATTATGGTGTGTTTCGACCACGCTTTTTACGATTTTCGCTACTTGTTCAGCGAGTGGGGTAGCGGCGAAGTCGATTTTTTGTATAAACTATACTCGCTCGGCGACGCTTACGTTTCCAGCGCGGTAAGGCTCGATTGGCGTCCCGCTTTCGTGTTTGTTTTCTTTTGCGTGTCGGGTATATGTTCTTCCCTTTCTCGTAGCAATTTTTTGCGCGGCTTAAAAGTAACTACCGCCGCGTTTCTACTGTCTATCGTCACGTTTATAGCGGAAGAAATTACCGGCGAAAGTACGTTCATACTCTTTGGCGTCCTACATTGTCTGGGTTTCGTGACCTTAATCTACGCGACGATCGAGTTTATTATCCGAAACGTAACTAGGCTCGGCTATAAACTTGCTAAAAAAGAGAGTTCTATAAAGGTAGAAAATCTTGTTTTATGTATAGTTTCTTTGGCTCTTGCGGGCGCGTTTTTGGCAATAAATATCAAATATAACGTAAAACAAAAGGACGTGTCGAGCGTGTACGCCACGATAGAAGAAGACTACGGACCGTTAACGGGTTTGTTCTTTTATAAAAATAATTGGTGGTACGGCGACTACTTCCCGCTGTTCCCGTTTATCTCGTTCTTCTTTTTCGGCGCGGGTATAGGCAGGTTGCTTTACTCTAAAAAGAAGAGTTTACTCCCTTGTTTGGACGGAGTATGGCATAACTTGTTCTCCGTTGCCGGACGACATTCTCTCGCCGTGTATCTCGGCTGGCAAGCCGTGGCGATAGGCGTGTGCTATTTGCTGACGATAACGCTTTTTTAACTAAGTAGGCAAACTATCGTTACTGCCGATAACTTTATTTTCCGACGATTTCTTATTATAAAAGTTTTCAAACAAATCGAACAAAAACGCGCTAAGCGGCACGCCGAGGAACATTCCCCAAAAACCGAGTATTCCGCCCCAAACGATAATGGACACGGTAGTCCAAAAACCGTTAAGTCCGACGTATTTTCCTACGATTATAGGATAAGTGGTAAAGCCCTCTATCTGTTGAAGAACGAACACGGCTATAAGAAAAACCAACGCTTTCGCCGGGTTCGCCGCGAAGACTATAAGCGTGCTTACCGCTCCGCCGATATACGCGCCCAATATGGGTATTAGGTTCATAAAACCGATAATAAGGGATACCAAAGCGGCGTAAGGAACTTTCAGTAAAGCCATCGTGACGTAGCACGCAAAGCCGAGAATAAACGCTTCTATCAGTTGTCCGCCTAAGTATTTAGAAAATTTTTCCACCGCTTTTCTAAGAAAGTCGTGTACTTTCAAGTTACGATTTTTGAATATAAGAAATATCGCTTTTTTTAACGTGGAAAGCACGTTATCCCGACTTGCGAGAAGCATTACGGCGATAACGCCGCCGAATAAAACGTTATAAATCGTCGAAAAAACGTCTTTGCATAAATCGACGATTTTCGGTACGTAATCGGAAATTCCGGTAAGAAACCTTTCATATAATTTCTTTATGTTATCTCCGATAGAACTCATGAATTCCCACTGATTAAAGACTTCCCACGCCTTTCCCGAGTTTACGGACTCGATGAGTTCGGTCATGCCTTTTACCGCTTGCGGCACGACGAGCGCGAGCATAAGCGCGACTACGCCCGCGAATAACAGCACGGTAAGGGCGAGAGAAAGGAAGCGTTTTAGCTTTTCTTTTTTTATTTTACGGAAAACTTTGTTTTCGAAGAAGTGTAAAGGCACGGCGAGAGCCAAAGCCAGCACCACGCCGAGAACGACGGGTTGCAGCACGTCGAAAAACTTATGCAAGTACCCGTTTACGACGCCGTAATTAAGCACCGCGAAGAGCGCGAACGCGCAAAGTACGATTTTAAGTACGAAGTCGCCTTGTCTTTTCACGATTTATAGTATGGCTGATAATAGTTATTTATGCCTTAGGAAGTGTTTTTTCGACAAAGTTTTCTCGATTTCGACAAAAAAACCGATTTGATAACGTTAAAAAAGGGATAAAATCTTTGATAATAGAGTTTCTTATAGGAGGATTTTATGCGTTTATCCACGGGGGTCGTAGCGGGCGACGGTAAAGAAGGCTTTTCGAGGACTTTGAGGGGGTTCTTTCCGGGCGGAAAAGCGGCGATTATTTGTACCGACAAGAGCGCGGGCAAGGATTTAGGCAAAGCGCTCGGCGAGAACTATACGACCTACGTATTCGGAATCGGGGAAACCGAGCTTTTACCGGAAGACGTTCGATTTTTGATAGGTTTCGGCAATTATACGGTGGTTTCGGAAGTTAAAAAATTAGCCGAAAACCGTAAATTCGCGTTTTATTCCACGGCGTTCGATTATTCGTTTTTATATGGCGGAGAGGGAAACGAACTACTGCCGGAATTCGTGTATTTGGACGAAAACGTAGATAACGTAGACAGTCGGGAGTTCGTTTTAAGGCTATACTCGGCTCTTTTTTGTCTTTGCTCGGAGGGCTTATATAAAGTTCTTTATACCAGCGCGATGCCGTATCGCGACAAGGGAATGAAAGGTTTATGCGACAGCGCGAAAAAGGTCTTAGGCGGAGAAACGGATAAATCGACGTTCGTTCCCGAAAGTTTACGGCTTATCACCGCGTTATGCAACGCTTTTTACGCGAGCAAAACCGCGCTCATTACGCAAAAAATGGCTAAAAAGTACTCGTTCGCGCCGTGCGAAAGGTTTCTAAGCGCGTATTTTGCCGATTTGTTTATCGTAAACTTTACAAAACGGCGCTTCCGTGATATCCTATTACCGTCGGAAGAACCGACTTCGTCTTTAGAATCGACTTTTCTTAACGAGGCGTTTGACGGAGATTTGTTCTTTACGAGCGAAGAATTGACCCGCTACGCGCGCACGGCACGCAGTTTGAAAGAATTGCCGACCGCGGATAGGAGATTACTTACGAAAATTCTTTACGAGAGCGTAGACGAATCCAATCCGCTTTTTGCGGGGATAAAAAACCAAGGTATAATGGAAGGACTGTATTATGAAAGACTTAAAGGAAATTGAAGTATACTTATTCGATATGGACGGAACGCTGAATATGGGCGAAGAGCCGCTTCCCGGCGCGATGGAAACGCTGGATATTCTTACCGCGGCGGGAAAAACCGTTTGTTTCGTAACCAACAACAGCAGTAAGTCGAAGTACGAATACTTAAAGAAGGTTCGTCGTATGGGTTACGACGCCGATATAAAGCAAATCGTGACTTCGGGCATGGCGACGGCGGCCTATCTTAATAAGCATTATCGCGGCAAGAGTATTTTCTGCTTAGGCACCGATACGCTCCGCGCCGAGTTCGAAGAATACGGAATTAAGACGGTTGACGTCGGACAAGACGCCGACATAGTGGTTTTGGCGTTCGACACCGAACTTACTTACGCTAAACTTTGGCACGCCACTAACCTCATAGGGCAAGGCAAAACTTACATAGCGACCCATCCCGATTTCGTTTGTCCGCACGATAAAGGCAATATGCCCGACGCGGGCGCGCTTATCGCGTTGGTAGAAAAAACTACCGGGCGCGTTCCCGAAATAATAGTAGGCAAGCCTTACGCGCCTATGGCGGAATACGTTTTCGATTTTTGTAACGTTACTCCCGATAAAGTCGCGTTCGTGGGCGACAGACTTTACACCGATATCAAGTTCGCGTTGAACAACGATATGACGGGCGTACTTGTTTTAAGCGGCGAAACCGACCGCAAAATGCTCGAAGAAAGCGGACTCGACGTGCCGTACGTTTTCGACACGGTTAACGAGTTAAGGCGTTTCGTTTGATAAGCGGCGAGAACGGAAAATATTCTTAGAGGGTTTCTATTATGTCTAAAAAAGAAGAATATCAAAAGAAATACGAAGAAAAAATACAAAGGCATCCTATCCGCTCGCAAAGGCTTATCAGTTTTATTTTAGGTACGATATCGTTTGTCATATCCTTGGCTCTCGTCGCCACGGGCGTGTGGCTTATGACTTCCGGCGGAACAATCACCGCTTCGGTAGCGACCCTCGTTGTCAACGTGGCGTATTGGATGTTCTTACAATTATCGATAATTTTTAACGCGTTCGCCATAAACTCCACGAACTACGCGTTCCATTGCACGGCTTGTACTTTCGTGGGAGTGACTGCGGCGATAGAAATAGGATTAGTTATCTATTATTTCATCATCCTAATATGATTTTTTGCGGGGCGTCCCATGCACGTCGCTTTACGCCACAAAAAACAAAACTATTTATATTGTTGAAAACCTATTTTTGTCAATAAAACCAAAAAGCGGATAAAATATATCTAAGTTTTTTGTGGCTCTTGCGAAAACCTCGACTAGCGTACGACGGTACGCCTACGCTCGGTTTTCGTAAGAAATCAACGCACCTATGCCGCCCCGTTATTGCGACTTTTGAGCGCTTTTTCGTGTTTTTTGTCCCTCGCGTAACTCTTTATACGTCGGGTACACTCTTGCGAGTTCAAAAGAACACAAAAAATCATCTCAAAATCCATCAAAAATCTATATTTGTTACATTATAAAGATGCGCGAATCGAAATAATTATTAAATTGGAGGCTATTTAATCATGAGGAAGAGATTTTTGGCTTTTTTAGTATTGCTTATTGTAATAATTACATGTAACGCAATGTTAGTTGCTTGTTCGAAAGACGGTTCGGACGAACCCGATGACGCGAGCAAAACGATTTATACTCGCGTGAACGAAGATAGCAGCGAGGACGGTAACGGCAATTATATCTTATTCGGCTCTTATCCGCAAAGCAAAGTAACGGACGAAACTCTTACTTCCGCTCTTACTAATTTAGCGGGGACTTTGCCTACCGAAGACAACAATCAAGCGTGGACTTCCTACGGCTATTATATGGAGAAAAGCGTTAAAAACTATATGTGGTATATTGACAAAGAATACAACGGCGTAAAATACAGAGGCGTGTACTTTACGAGTTATAGACCTTGGTACTGCGCCAAAAGTAATTCTACTGATTACACTTATCAAAACGACAACGGATACTACATTTCCACGGTATATTGGTTTAAGTACGAACCTATCAAGTGGAGAATACTAAAAGAAAGCGACGGAAAAGCGTTAGTTATAGCGGACTTAGCGATAGACAGTCAACAGTATTATCATAGTACGTCAAACCGTACGGTTGAAGGTAATACCGTATATCCCAATAACTATGCGGAAAGCGATATTAGAAAGTGGCTTAACGACACTTTCTACAACACCGCCTTTACTTCGTTACAAAAGGATTTAATAGAGATTACGAACGTAGATAACAGCGCAAGCAGCGCGGGATATAGCAGTAACCAATTTGCTTGTGAAAATACAAACGACAATGTATTCTTACTTAGTTACATGGATGTAACCACTTACTTAACGAGCAATAGCGAAAGACAAATGAAGAGTAGCGATTACGCTAAGAGTCAAGGCATACAAGCAAGCAGTAGTTACGGCAGAGCGTGTTGGTGGTGGATTCGTTCGCCCGGCAATACCGATAGTATTTATGGACGGCTCGTTTTTTCCGATGGCGATAAAATCAGCACTAGTTACGTCGACTATAATTGTTACGGCGTTCTTCCCGCTTTGTGGATAAAACTTGCTTAAACATATTTTTTTCAATAAACGAAACATAAAAAGAACGTCAATTTTTTAAGCCAAAAAAAGTGACCAAAAAAGCAGAGTGCCTCTGCACGCATTTGAAGCAATAAAGTTTTATCGCGGCGATAAAGTTGTACAAGCAATACGCTAAATCGCGATACCGGGATGCAACGGCCGCGCGTTGCTTACGAAGCGGGCTTGCACCCGGCACGTTTTTTCTAACGAAAAAGAAAGCGGATATAAAAAAATTAGAAGTCAAGGAGAGGGAATATCTCAATCCCTCTCCTTAACAATTCTCTCTTTTCTCATAATTTCCCCCTTTTTGCGGATAAAACCTTTTTTCAAACGGTCAAAATTCTACTTGCGACAAAGCAGTATTCTATGATAAGTGAATAGTCGCGTATAAACTATTATCTAAAAAAACAAAAAAAGGTTTACGGTATAATACGAAAATACGAAAACGACGCTTTTTGTATTTTCCCCTTAGGGAAATCGAGCAAGAGGGAAAGGCTTGCGAACTTGAATGTAAGCCGTAAGGTACGTAACGGCTTCCTTATTAGTCGGTACCAAGGGGGAAACAAATGGAATTACACAAAGAAAGAGGTCGCAATAACGACCTCTTTTGACTGTAATGTAATGCCCCCTTGCGACTGGTACCGTTATCTTAACGGCTTCCTTATAAGTCGGTGCTTCGGCGGTTAACAGTACGCATTAGCACAAAGGAAAAACCTTTCCGACTGCTATAAGTACCCGCCGAACGTTTGGCGCCGTTGTGTTTGACATTATCGAACAATATATATATAATATTATAAATAGTATTTATTTACGGTTATACTTATTTTTATATGTATAGCGAAAGCGATATAAAACGAAATCGGAGGAGCGATAAATGGACAAGATTAGGTTGCTTGCGAAAAACGTAAGAATCGATATCGTGGAAAGTTTGCACAGTATCGGTTTGGGACACATCGGCGGTTGTATGTCTATTGCCGACTTGCTTGCCGTGCTTTACGGAAAGTATATGAACGTGGACCCGACAAACCCGCATAAAGAGGGTAGAGACAGACTGGTTTGCAGTAAAGGACACGCGGGACCCGCCGTTTATTCGGTTCTTGCCGAAATGGGCTTTTTCGACAAAGCGTTACTTCTTACGCTCAATAAGGGCGGCACGCTTTTACCGAGCCATTGCGATATGAACAAAACGCCCGGCGTGGACATGACCGCAGGAAGTTTGGGTCAAGGTTTCAGCGCGGCGGTAGGTATGGCTATCGGTTCTAAACTGAAAAAAGACGGCGCGACCATATATACGATTATCGGTGACGGCGAATCTCAAGAAGGACAAATCTGGGAAGCGGCAATGTACGCCGGCAATCAAGGACTTGATAACCTTATAGCGTTTACCGATTACAATAAACTGCAACTCGACGATTACGTAAGCGAAATTAACGATATTTACCCGCTCGTCGATAAATGGAAAGCGTTCAAGTGGCACGTTATCGACGTAGCCGACGGCAACGACGTGGACCAAATCGACAAGGCGATTGCCGAAGCGAAAACGGTTAAGGGCAAGCCCGTAATGATTATTCTTAACACCGTTAAGGGTAAGGGCATCAAAGCGGTAGAGGACGCAAAAACCGGTTCTCACTCGATGTCGGTGGGCGACGACTTCTACAAAGCGGCGTTAGAAGAACTTGGGAGGTAATTATGGCAGATAAGTTAATGAAAGAAGTTTTTACCGATTACGTTAAAGAGCTCATGACGGCGGACGAGAAAGTCGTACTTCTCGACGCGGACCTTGCCAAGTGCATAGGCGATAACAAGTTATGGGCGGACTTCCCCGACAGAACTTTCGACGTAGGTATCGCGGAAGCGAATATGGCGGGTATCGCGGCGGGACTTTCCGCTTACGGCTTCAAGCCGATTATAACCACGTTCGCGCCGTTCGCGACCAGAAGAATCGCCGACCAAATTATGATAAGTCTTGCTTACGCCAAGCAAAACGTCGTTATCGTCGGCACCGACCCCGGTATTTGCGCGGAACTTAACGGCGGTACGCACATGCCTTTCGAAGATATAGGTATGCTCCGCTCTATCCCGAACGTAACCATTTACGAACCCACCGATATCGTGGAACTGAAAAAAGTTCTTCCCGAAATAATGAAATTCGAGGGTGTGACCTACGTCAGACTTAATAGAAAAAATCCCCCTATTTGCTATTCCGAAGCCGATACGGACAGACTTGCGTTAAGAAAAGCGGACGTAATAAGAGAGGGTAAGGACGTAACGGTAATCGCGAGCGGTATAATGGTAAGCACGGCTCTCGAAGCGAGAGAAGAACTGCTTAAAGAGGGTATCGACGCGGAAGTCGTGGTTTGCCATACGGTAAAACCTATAGACGAAGAAACGATAATCGCTTCCGTGAAGAAAACGGGCGCGGCGGTTACCTTAGAAAACCACAACGTTTGCGGCGCGCTGAGAAGCGCGGTGTGCGAAACGATTTGCGAGAACTATCCCGTACCCGTGCAATCGGTCGGCGTAAAAGAAAAGTTCGGCGAAGTGGGCAAAATGCCGTATTTAAGGAAAGTTTTCAATATGGAAACCGCCGACGCGGTAAATGCGATTAAAAAAGTCATCTCCATGAAAAAGTAGCGTCCCGTGCGCGTCGCTTTACACCGTAAAAGCACCGCTAACATATTGCCGCTCGGTTTTCACAAGAAATCAACGCGCCTTGGTCGCTTCCGGTGAAGAAGCAAAAAAACTGTTATATAAAGAAAAAGGATATAAGTAAAAATACTTGTATCCTTATTTTTTTGATATTTTTCGTTACGAACGAACCGAAAAAACGCTTTTTTCGAAGACTTTTAAGCGTAAAGCAACGTTATTAAAGTATTTTATCTATAATTCCGAAAGCCAACGCTTCTTCCGCGCTCATCCAGTTATCGCGTTCGCAAGCGGCGTGAATTTCTTCGATAGATTTACCGATGTTTTCCGCCATTATGCGTTCGAGTTCGTCACGGCTCTCGGTAATACTGTCCGCGACTTTTTGCATTTCCGATTGCGTCATGCCGCTTCTGCCGCTCGATTGAATAAGCGGTTGATGAATGAGTATTCTGCTATGCGGGAGCGCGTAGCGTTTGCCTTTCTCTCCGCAAGTGAGTAAGAACGCGCCGAACGAAGCCGCCATACCGAAACAAACCGTGCTTACGGGCGCGGAGATAAGTTTTATCGTGTCGTAAATCGCCAAACCGTCGTTAATGCTGCCGCCGGGGGAGTTGATGTATAATTGTATCTCTTTAGTGTTGTCTTCGGCGTCGAAGTCGAGTAAGCGGATTATGACGTCCATCGCGCTGTTTGCGTCCACTTGCGTGTCTAAAATTATGATTCTCGGGTCTTGCATAATCTCTTACCTCCTTATAAAACTTTGTCTACGATGCCGTAATTAATCGCTTGTTTCGCGTTAAGTTCGATGCCGTTTTCGCAGTCGGCGTGAATTTTTTCCAAACTCGTTCCCGTTTCCGCGGCGAGCGCTTTTTCAAAAACTTCGCGTTCGAGCCTCGCTTCTTTAGCGGCGATGAGGATCTCGGTTTGTTGATTTCCGCCCGCTTGCAAGCCGGTGTAGGGTTGAGATAAACTTATCGTGCTGTGTTTGAGCGCGAAACGTTCGCCCTTGTTGCAAGAAGCGAGTAGAAGCGCGGAATAATTGGTTAAACTTCCGATACAAATGCCTCTTACGGGGGCGTGAATACGTTTTATGGTGTCGTACACCGCCATTACGTCGAGGTATGCGCCGTAACTCGAAAATATATAAAGTTGAATGGGCTTGGTATCGTCGTCCGCGTCGAGCGTGAGCAAGTCGAAGATTAATCCGGACGCGTTCGAAGACGCTATCGTGCCGCCGACAATGATTATGCGACTGTCGCGTAGTTTTAGCGCGAGTTCTCTTTGTGTTTGCATAAGGTCCTCCTTAGTTGGCTTTATTATCGAAAATGAGAATATCGAAAATGTTGAGTCCGCAAAGCTTGCCGTACATAAGCAAATCTTCTATAGGCGGGGGCGTTCTGCCAAGTTCCCAGTTAGCGACTTGCGTTGCCGAAACGCATAAAACTTCGGCAAGTTCCGCTTGACTGATGGCGTTGTCCATCTCCACGCCGCAGTTTTCGCAGTCGAGATTACAGTCTAAGTCGCAGTCGCGACTGCAATTACTTTGACAGTTCTTACCGCAAAGCGGGTCGGCGTTTTTACACGCGGAATGCATTACTTTACGCGTCTTACAAACGTTGCGGCGTAAATTTTCGTTAGCGCAACGTAACAAGCGTAGCAGTCTACCCGTTTTATTCCAATCTATGCTTACTCTTTCTATCAGTTTCATATTATCCCCTTAATAAATTATCGGTTTGTTTTTACCGCAAAAACAATAATAACATACCGTAACGCTTTTCGTCAATTTGTTTTAATAAACCTGGAGTGTCTCATGCGCTTTGCTAAAATACACGGCTTATTCGCGATGATTCGCGATCAAATAAGGTAAGTTTTTATTTCGTGCGGTTTAAGGCGTATTTTGTCGAGACCGTCGGAGGTAAGAGGGCGTTCTAAGAGGTCGGTTTCGTAGCGTAACGGCGCGAAAGAGGAATAATCGGTTTCCACATTTTTGCCGAACCGTTCGTAAACTCTTATCGCGGCGCCCGAGCCGTTTTCCGCGGGTTTAATCGTTTCCACGACGACGTTTTCGTCGTTTACGGAGAAGAGTTTCGGCACGACGACTTTTTTCTCTACGACGAACCCGGTTAGGTCGTATAAATAGCCGCTTTTTACCACTTCGGACAACGAGTCGCTAAAAGTAACGGCGTAAGTGAATAAATGTTCGCCGCGGTCGCAATCGGGGTCGGGAAAATCGGGCGAGCGCAAGAGGTTAAGGCTGATAACGCCGTCTTTTACGCGGTAACCGAACTTACAATCGCTGAGAACGGCGGTAAAGCCGTTTTCTTCGTCGCCGACGGCGCAGTATTTGTGCGCGCAAACCTCGTATTGCGCCTTTTCCACTTCCGTATCGTTGCGGGTAGAACGGTTTATACTGCCGAATTGTACGTCGCAGTTCGCCTCGTCGGTAAAGTTTGTCGGTCTGAACTCGGCGCGGAGCATTTTATGCGAGGGCGTCCAATTAACTTGCGTGGCGAAGTAAATCGTCTTTTCTTCGCCGACGTAAACTTCGCTTATCACCATAATATCGTCGCTTTCGCCTGTATATTCGAACCGCGCGAACGCTTTTAAGCCCTCTATGCCCGTTTTTACGTTGACTTTTCTTAACGGAACCGCCGAGAGGAGATAATCTTTGGAGATATCCCACGCGTCGTAACGGGTTTTCTTGTCGCGATGAACCACTAATTTATGGAACGCGCCACGCGAGAGAACTTTTTCGCTCTTTTTATCTATAACTTTCGATATTTGTCCGTTTTTAACGTTAAATTCCACTCTTAAAAGGTCGTTTTCTATAAAATCGACGCCCGCGCGCAGATAATCCGGCGCGTCTACGGGAACTAATTCGACCGCCGAGTAAGCGGGGCAGTTCGCTTTATAGAACTTGCCGCGAAGTTCGAGCGTTTTGATTGCGGGAAAAGGCGCGGGATTGACGTAAGAAAGTCCTTCGCCCGCGCTAAGCATATCTACGCGTTTAGCGATTTCTTTGTCTATAACGGTGCAAACTTTTACGTAGGCTTCCACGCTTTCTTTATGAACTCTGCCGATACTCGACCCCGGCAATATGTCGTGGAATTGTTGCGTAAGTACGGTTTTCCACAATTCGTCGCGGTTTTCCACGCGATAGTTCGTCGCGCATTCGAGCCATTCGAGCGTATGCAGTTTTCTTTCCGCCAAACGGTTGTAGTACTTGTTTTTGGCTTGCGCGGTGTATGTGCCTTGGTGTTTTTCCAAGTACAATTCGCCTTGATAATCGGGGAGTTTCACGCCGTCCAAGGTACGGAAAAAACTTTCCGCCGAGGCGACCGTGGTTTTGGGCGTGCCGGCAAAACCCGAACGGGCAAGCATTTCGAGGTGTCCTTCGCCGGGTCCGCCGCCTCCGTCGCTTACTCCGTAGATAACGAGCGCGTTTCCTACTTCTTTTTGCTTGTTGTTAACGTCCGCTTTCACGATAGATATCGGGCTTGCCGAAGCGCAGTACGACCTTTCGGGCGGAAAATGCGCGATAACCGACGAGCCGTCCGGACCTATCCAGTTAAACGTTTGATAGGGAAATTCGTTGTATTCGTTTCGGTAAAGTTTTATCGTGGCGAAGTACTTTTTGCCTACGCCTTTGACGATTTGCGGATAAGTGCAAGGGAACCCGAAAACGTCGGGAAGCCAAGTAACGTCGCTGCTTACGCCCATTTCTTCCCGGAAAAATCTTTCGCCGTACAAGAACTGGCGTATCAGACTTTCTCCGCCGGCGAGGTTACAGTCGTTTTCCGTCCACATCGCGCCTTGAACTTCTATCCGTCCCGCCTTGACCGCTTGCTTTATTTTTTCGTAAAGCGCGGGTTCGTCTTCCTTTACCCAAGCGAACATTTGCGCTTGGCTCGCGCCGAAAACGAACTTGTCGTAACGGTCTAAATATGCTAAAACGTTGGAGAACGTTCTTATCGCTTTTCTCCGTCCCTCTCTTATCGGCCAACGCCACGCAAGGTCGAGATGTCCGTGTCCGATCAGGGTGTAATTAACGCCCGTTTCTTGTTTCTCCGAGAGAATCTTACTTAAAATCCTCCTTGCTTCGCGGTAGTTGCCGCCTTTCGCGAAAGAGTAACTTTGGGTTAACGTTTTATCTATTTCGGAAACCCTTTCTTCGGTAAGGTAGGCGTTCTTGCCCTCGGTGCATAACGCGAGGACGAGACATAAATAATCGTAGTAATAGTCGTATAAATCTTGGTTAACGGCGGCGAGGGCGCACGTCATAAGTCTGGGGTTATAGAAAAACGCGCCGCAGTAGCCGTTGTGTCCGCAGTCTACGAGGAAGTCCACGGTTTCGTTGCCTTCCGCGCAAAGAGAAACCGGATAAATTTGTTTTCCCATTCTCGACGCGCCCGCGTCGATGGTGGAGAGTATCGGGGATAAACCTTGCTTAGGCTCGCCGCCATCGTAGATTTCGCCTTCGCCGAGAAGTTTTATCACGGCGACGATTTTTTTACCTTTTGCCGATTCGGGAACCGCGCCGCGGAAGCGGAACCAGCAACAGCCGAATTTTTCTTTCGTCCAGACTTCGCCTTTCTTGAACGGCTTGAAGTCGCTTAGGTTAAGTTCCGACTTTTTTATCGGCTCGGAAGAGGGGAAGTAGTCGACTTGTAAGGGCGCGACTTCTTCGTAAATTTTTTCTTTCATTTTTAACAAGCGCGCCGAGTGTACGGGATGGGAAAAGAGTTTTTCTATCACAGCGTAACCGCTCCTTTATGTAAAGTCGCTTGCGCGCCTGCTTTGTTCGCTTGCAAGGCGATAAGGCGAAGTTTTTCTATGTCGACGTTATCGATTCCGCATTGGTCTATTAACCCGACAAACGTACCGAAGAACGCGTCGCCCGCGCCCGTGGTGTCTACGGGTTTGACCGGCTCGCTTTCCGCGTGAAAGATTTCGCCGCGCGATTTTACTAAGCACCCGTCTTTGCCGAGCGTTACCACTGCGATTTTGTTGTTCAAAGTACGTAAGCCGTCGGTTACCGATTTACCGGTATAGGCGGTCAGTTCTTCCTCGCTGAATTTGACTATATCCGCTCTTTTTATGTAAGGCGCGTAGAAATCGAACGCTTGTTTTTCGTTGTCGAAAAGGTCGGCGCGGAAGTTGACGTCGAAACTCATCGCCACGCCGCCGGTTTCGCAGTAGGAACAAACTTTTTCGGCAAAATCGCGCCCTTTTGGTTCGTTGAGCATAAGCGAACCGAGATGTACGAGCGACGGCTTGCCGTTCTTTTCGATTTGCGCTAAGTCGAAGTCGATCGCGTAATCTGCGGTATGCCCTCTAAAAAAGGCGAAGTCGCGTTCGCCGTTTTCGTCGATAGAAACGAAAGCCAGCGTAGTGTTGCGCTTTTTATCGACTTGCACCGAGTCGCCTAAGCCGAACTCTTTGGCTTTTTTCAAAAGGAATTTACCCGGCGCGTCGTTGCCGACCTTGCCTAAGAAAGCGGTTTTCGCGCCCGATTTTTTGCTCGCTACCGCCACGTTAAAAGGCGCGCCGCCAAGGTATGCGGTCATTTCGCCCGTTTGTCCGTTAAAAATTACGTCTGCTAAAATTTCTCCGATAGATAGTACCATAATAAAAAATTATAATACTATATCGGTTTTGTGTCAACGCTCAATTAAGGCGGGGAACCCGCTTAGGCGCGCCCGATTTTTTAACAAAACCGAGCGGCTACTCGTATGGAACAAGCCGAGGCGTTGTCGTTGACATTTTCGGGGGAATAAATGTATAATAAATAAAAAAAGTCGGGAGGATTTGTTTATATGAAATTAGACCTTACGAAACCGTTGTTTTTCGAGAACAACAGAGTATACAGAGTATATTTGGGCGGCAAGGGATTCGAAGGCTTTTTGCCGAACGCGGAAGACGGGATTTTCCCCGAAGAGTGGGTTGCGAGCAAGGTAAAAGCGATTAACCCGAAGTACTTCGGCAAACGCGACGGCGTATCCGTCGTGAGAGGTACGGACGTGTTTTTGGACGACCTAATTAAGGAAAGAGCGGACGAGATGCTGGGCGGATACAAATACGACTGCTTGGTAAAGTTCCTCGACAGCGCGATAAGACTTCCCGTGCAAGTTCATCCCACCAAGGAGTTTTCACGCAAGTATTTTCATAGCGAGTACGGCAAGACGGAAGCCTGGCTGGTAATCGCGACAAGGGAGAACGCCAAACTGTATTTCGGTTTCAATAAAAAAATAGATAAGAAAACTCTTTCCGATTTGGAAGAAAGGAGCGAAGAAGAAAAGGACGTTATGCAAAGCGTGCTTAGCGAAGTTACGCCGAAAGTAGGCGACGTGTACTTAATCACGGCGGGACTTATTCACGCTATCGGCGCGGGTTGTACCATAGTCGAGATTCAAGAGCCGACCGACTTTACCATTCAGCCCGAAAGGTGGTGCGGCGAAACGCATATAAGTTACGAAGAAGAATATATCGGACTCGATAAAGACGTTGCGCTCGACTGTTTCGATTACGACCTTACCGGCGATAAGGCGCTTGCCAAGGCGAAAAAAACGCCTGCCGTCAAATACGAAAAAAACGGCGTGAAAAAAGAAACGCTCATTACTTACGCCGACACGCCGTGTTTCGCGCTTAACAGATATACGCTTTCTTTAGGCGCGAGCCTTGCGCTCGACGCCGCTCCCGCGGTCTATATCGTTATCGACGGAAAAGGCAAGTTCGCGGGCGGTGACGAAGTGAAAAAAGGCGATTACTTCTTCCTTCCTTACGCAGCCAAAGGCGCGGTTATAGAAGGTGAAAACCTTACGCTTTTGCAGTGCTTGCCGAGCAAACAAGATTAGTATGGCGATAGACCCGTTCGACTATAAAGAACCCGCTTGCCCGGTTTGCGGCGGCGAAGATTTTTACTATCCCGACCCCGAAAAACCGTCGGGAACGATTCCCGTACGCCAGATGACGGAGAAACTCGACTCATTCCTTAATCGCAACGATATGATAGGCGCGGAACGCTTGCTCGACTTTTGGTTAAGCGAAGCGAGAGCGTTAAAAGACAAGCGCGGCGAACTCTCCGTGCTTAGCGAACAAATGGGTTTGTATAGAAAACTCGGCAAGAAAGAAGAGGGCGTTTCGAGCGTCGAAGACGGACTTAGGCTAATCGACGAACTGTCGCTTTGGGATACCGTATCGGGCGCAACGATAGCCTTAAACGCGGCTACCACGTATAAAGCGTTCGGCTATCCCGAAAAGGGAATCGCCGTGTACGAGAGAGTGGAAAAAGTGTATGAAAGCGCGCTTTCTCCCGTTGACGTAAGGAAAGCGGGACTTTACAACAACCGCGCGTTGTGCCTTACCGATTTAGGTAGGTTCGCGGAAGCGGAGCGAGATTATTTAAGCGCGCTCGCTATTTTGAAAGCGAATAGTGGCGAAGAAAACGACGTTGCCGTGACTTATGTGAACATGGCGCATTTATACGAAAAGTTAAACGAAGACGAGCGCGTTTACGAGTGTATGGAAAAGGCTCTCGAGTATCTTAACGGAGAGAAGACCGTTCGTAACGGCTATCACGCCTACGTTTGTTCCAAGTGCGCGCCGAGTTTCGAGTATTTCGGGTATTTTTTGGCGAGCGAAGAACTTTCCGCGCGAGCGAAGGAGATTTATGAAAGGGATTGAACTTAGCGAGAGGTATTTTTACGAGTTCGGCGAAAGCGTGCTTAAAAAAGAGTTCGGCGAGTATTACGACCGCATGACGATAGGCTTGCTCGGAGAAGGCTCGGAGTGTTTCGGGTTCGACGACGAACTATCGGCAGACCACGACTTCGAACCGGGTTTTTGTATTTTTATTGACAGAGAAATCGAGAGAAAAATAGGTTTCAAATTAGAGCGCGCGTACGGGAAACTGCCGAAAGAGTATGCGGGGTACAAAAAGCAAACGCTCGCGCCGGGCGGCGGAGAAAGGCGAGGCGTTATCGTAAGCGAGGAGTATTTAACCGACCGTTTCGGGTTCGACCGCGCGCCGATTACGGACGAAGAGTGGTTACGCGTGCCGCCTATTTATTTAGCAACGATATCTAACGGAAAAATCTTCCACGGCGGCGAAAGTAAATTGCTTAAAGCGCGGGAAATTATCATGGCGGGATATCCCGAATCGGTAAAAACGGAAAAACTTTCCGACTGTTTATACAACGCGGGGCAAGCGGGGCAGTATAACTATTTAAGGTGCGTCGCTCGGAACGAGGTCGGCGCGGCGGCGCTTGCCGTAAACGAGTTCGTCGTTAACGTTCTTCGCGCGATTTACCTTCTTAACGACGAGTATTACACCTACTACAAATGGGCGTTTCGCGGTATGAGAAAATTGAAAAAGTTCTCCGAACTCGAAGAACCGCTTGTGTTTTTGTTGCAAAACCCCGACGATGAAGAAAACGCCAAGTATAAATCGGAAATAATAGAAGATATCGCTTCCGTTATCATCGCGGAACTGAAAAATCGCGATATGACCCGCGCTACTTGCAATCATTTGGATACGCATGCAATGCATCTTCGGCGCCAAACGTTCGGCGGCAACGTGTGACGTTGCATCCAATTTTCGCGAATAGGCAATTATTCTTGTTTAAGCATATATCCACGTATGGGCATAACACGCGTAGCCTCGGCTTTCCTTTGTGCTAATGCGCGCTGTTAACCGACGAAGCGCCGACTTACAAGGAAGCCGTTACGTACCTTACGGCTTATTATCCAAGTTCGCAAGACTTTCCCTCTTGCTCGATTTCCCTAAGGGGAAAATACAAAAAGCGTCGTTTTCGTATTTTCGTATTTTACACCGTAAATCTTTTTACTTTTTTTAGATAAATGTTTATGTGCGGCTATATGCTTATAGAAGAATATTGTCGGTTCGCGAAGATTGGGTGAAGCGTCACACGCTTCCGCGTAACTGCGATGCAACGTGCGTACGTTGCTCACACGCTTCCGTTGCCGTGAGGAAGGTAAGTTTTATAGTCTTTCGTGGAAAGTTTTTGTACGGCGATGGCGTTGCCTATCACGCGGAAGAGTATTCGCCACATAAAGCGGCGTTGTTTGCCGGGTTGCTTAAAGCATTTCAGCGGTAAAGCGAGCAATCTTTTTGCGGTAATGTCGTTGAATACGAATATTCCGGCGTGACCCATAACCGAAACGATGAAGTCGCGCATATAAAGCAAGTCTTGTTCGGAGAGTTTAGGTAGCATACGCTCTATCGTGCGGCGAACCGTGTGCGAAGCGTGACTGAGCCTATACGCGCGGACGAATTTGCCCGTTTTCTTGTCGATTTGCCATTTGAGTAAATCGTGTTGCGTTATATCTTTGGCGTGGGAATATACTACTTCCAAGCGCGGTTCGTCTTTTTGTAAAATCATTCCGAAGAAGCTCAGTTCGGGGCAGATTTTAACTACTTTCGGCATAATACGCTTCATTCCGTCGGCATCCGCAACGCCGTCGAGTAGTCCGGGTCCGTCGAGGTTGTAAACCGTTTCTATTCTGTCTTGGTTCGTTTCGGCGCAGTTTGCCGAAGCGTATAACGCCATATTGCCACCCTTGGAGTGACCCGCTACGACGAACGGTTTGTCGGTATATTTTGCCATAAACTCGTTAAGCGCGTCGACGGTTATCCTATGCGAGGGCAATGTTCCTTTGATAACGAGGTCAAAGTCCTCATACCAACCTATCATTTTTTCGTCCGTGCCTCTGCATACGAAGATATACCTATCGGCAAAATCGAAAAGCGTCACGCCGCATTGGCAAGATACGGTTTCGTCGAACGCGTCCACCACTTCGAGTACGCGCGCCGTTCCGAGCCTTGCGGAAGAAGCGAGGTTGCGTACCACCGCGGCGTTTAAGTCGGTTATATACGGCGCAACCGCGGTTTCGTCGAAATCCGACGACGCGATTTCCATTAATTGCCAACCGATATAATTATCGAAGTGACAATAGGAGAGTTGACATAAAGTCGCGACGTCCGCTTCGCAAAAGGGAAGTTCGCTTAGCGGCGCGGAAAACGCGGCGAAGTCGGTTACCGTGACGTAATTGCCGTTTTTATAGGCTTTACGACGGAGTTTTTTATCTAACTTGTCGGCTTTCTTTATTTCTCGCGGGTTCATAACGCTTTTTACCTCGGTTTTTTGTATTTTATTAAAGTATACACGCAAAAAACGGTTTTTCAAGAGGGAAAAACTTTTTTTCGACAAAAAAATCTTTTTCGGCGTAAAATATGCGCGGAAAACGAAAACTTCGTTTAGGTATAGACGGGCGATTAAGTGTTGACAGAAAGTAAGTATTTTATTATAATATATATACTATGAAGACCGAAGCCAGAGCGAAAATCAACCTTTGTCTTGCCGTTCGCGGCAAAGCGGGTTCGATGCATATTCTCGACGGGGTTTTCGCGCCGATAGACCTAAGCGACGACGTAGAAATAGTAGATTCCGATTTTCTTTACGTAGAGTATGCCGACGGCAGAACTTACGAGAGAGATAACGCATTGCGCATTGCGGAGAAACTGACAAAGCGTTACGGCTTGCCGCCGTTCGGAATTTTAATAACGAAGCGTATTCCCGAGGGAAAAGGTTTAGGCGGTTCGAGCGCGGACGCGGGAGCGGTGGCAAGGCTCGTTAAAGAGAAGTTTTCTTTGCCCGAAATCGACGGGAAAATATTGCTCGAAACGGGTAGCGACGTGCCGTTCGCGTACTTCGATTGCGCGGCGAGAGTGCAAGGACTCGGCGACAGTCTTAAAAAAATAGTTTTGCCTGAATATAGGGTGTGTTTGCTCGTGCCGGAAAAGGGAGTCTCCACCAAAGCGTGTTTCGACCTATACGACGAAACGGGCGGGGAAGAACCCGACGTGGAGAGCGTAGAAAGCGGCGATTTCACCAAAATAGGCAACGCGCTTACGAGAGCGGCGTGTTTGCTCGAACCGAGCGTGGAAGAGGGTTTGGAAACGCTGCGTTCTTGCGGCTTCGTCGCCTCGATGACGGGCAGCGGAAGCGCGGTATTCGGGATAGAAACCGACGAAAACGAGTTTATCCGCAAAGCGGAATTAACGATAAAACGCGCCGATAAAAAATTTAAGGCGTACGTAATGTAAAGAGGAGAGAAATGCCAAAAAACGTTTACGACTACCCCATTTATTTGTTTAACGAAGGAACGAACTTCGAATCGTACAAGTTTTTTTGCCCTTGCTACGTGCAAAAGGACGGAAAAAAGTTATGGCGACTGAGAGTTTGGGCGCCTAACGCCAAGAGCGTTAGTTTGGTTGGCGATTTTAACGGTTGGAACGATTCCGCCACCCCGATGCAACGTATGGGTTCGACCGGAGTTTGGGAATGCTACGTTCGCGGATTGAGAAGATTTTCGACTTATAAGTTTTGTATAGAACGCGCCGACGGCAGTAAGGTAATGAAGTCCGACCCTTACGCCACGCATACCGAAACCATGCCGGCGAACGGTTCCAAGATTTACGACATCGCCGGGTATAACTGGCACGACGGTGAGTACCTTAACACGTCGAGAAGAAAGAATACTTACGAAAGTCCGATGAACATTTACGAAGTACACTTCGGAAGTTGGCGGCTTCACGCGGACGGCAACAGATACTCGTATCTCGATTTTGCCAGAGAACTCGTGCCTTACGTCAAGGAAATGGGTTACACGCATATAGAACTTTTGCCGATTACCGAGTTCCCGTACGAAGGGAGTTGGGGATATCAGACCACGGGGCTTTTCGCGCCGAGTTCGAGATACGGCACGCCGCACGACTTTATGGCGTTCGTGGACGCTTGCCACCAAGCGGGGATAGGCGTTATTATGGACTTCGTGCTTAGCCACTTCCCGAAAGACGAGTTTGGCTTGTACGAATTCGACGGAACTTGCCTTTACGAGTACGACGACGCGTATAAGCAAGAGCATAAAGGCTGGGGTACGAGGGTTTACGATTTCAACAAGCCGCAAGTGAGATGTTTCTTAATCAGCGCGGTAAACTTTTGGATAACGAACTACCATATCGACGGAATGCGTCTCGACGCGGTAGCGAGTATGCTTTATCTTAACTACGACAGGCGCGAGGGCGAATGGAGACCCAACGAGTTCGGCGGCGAGTATAACTTAGAGGCGGTTTACTTCTTACAAACGCTCAATAAGACCATACTTTCCCGTCATCCGGGCGTAATAATGATCGCCGAAGAAAGCACGGCGTTCCCGATGGTTACCATGCCGCCGTCGTTCGGAGGACTCGGCTTTAACTATAAGTGGAATATGGGTTGGATGAACGACACCCTTTCTTATATAAAAACCGACGGAATTTTCCGTAAAGGTTGTCATAACAAACTCACGTTCTCGATAACCTACGCGTTCAGCGAGAACTATATTTTGCCGCTTTCACACGACGAGGTCGTACACGGAAAAGGCAGTTTGATGGGCAAGATTTCCGGAGAATACGGCGAAAAGTTTTCGGGCGTGAAAACCTTGCTTTCTTATCAGATGGCGCACCCCGGCAAGAAACTCAATTTTATGGGTTCGGAGTTCGCGCAGTTTATCGAATGGGATTATAAAAAACAACTCGATTGGATGTTGCTCGATTACGAAAAGCACTTTAAGTTCAGAGAATACATACGCGATTTGAACAAGTTCTACCTCGCCAACAAGAGTTTATACGAGTTAGACTGTTCTTACGACGGATTTAAGTGGATAGTCGTGGACGACAACGAGCAAAACGTACTCGTGTTTACGCGTTACGACAGAGAGGGCGAGTTCGTCATCGTCGCGCTTAACTTCTCGAACGTGGAGCGCGATGGGTACGAAATAGGCGTGGACAAAAAGGGCGTGTATTACGAAGCGTTGTGTTCCGAGTGGGAAAAATACGGCGGAACGCATTTGGAGAGAGGCGATTTGATTACGGTGAACGAACCGAACCACGGCAAGAAGCAATCACTCGTACTCGATTTACCGGCAAACGGTTCGCTGTTCGTTAAGTTAAAAGAAGAGTTCGTGGACGATGACGAAGAGGAGATCGTAGACGAAGAAAACGACAACGTAGAATAAAAAAGTAGAAATTCAATAAAAGGAGAATATTATGCAAAGTACGAAAAAAGAATGTGTTGCAATGTTGCTGGCGGGCGGACAAGGAACGCGACTCGGCGTTCTTACGCAAAACGTAGCGAAGCCGGCAGTGCCGTTCGGAGGGAAGTATCGTATCATCGATTTTCCTATTTCCAACACCATCAATTCGGGAATAGACACGATAGGCGTTCTCACCCAGTATCAACCGTTCGAACTGAATCAGTATATCGGCAACGGTCAGCCGTGGGACTTAGACAGGTTGAACGGCGGCGCGTTCGTTCTTCCTCCGTATCAAAGAGGCAAGTCGGGCGAATGGTATAAGGGTACGGCTAACGCCATTTATCAAAACATAAACTTCATCGACAGATACGACCCCGATTACGTTCTTATTCTTTCCGGCGACCATATCTACAAAATGGACTACTCCGAAATGCTCGAAGAGCATAAAAAGAACAATGCGGACTGCACGATTGCCGTACTTGACGTAAGCATAGAAGAAGCGAGCAGATTCGGCATCATGAACACCAGAGAGGACGGCAGCGTTTACGAGTTCGAAGAAAAACCCAAGAGACCGAAAAGCACCAAAGCGAGTATGGGCATCTATATCTTCACTTGGAGTAAACTGAGAAGTTACCTTATCCGCGACGAAGAGGACAAGAACAGCAGTAACGACTTCGGAAAGAACATTATCCCCTTGATGCTCGCCGACAAGCAAAGACTTTTCGCTTATCAGTTCAAGGGATACTGGAAAGACGTAGGAACCATCAGTTCTTTATGGGAAGCGAACATGGACTTGCTCAATCCGCAAAGCGGTTTGGTAATCAACGACAAGAACTGGCGTATTTACGCGAGAAACAACGCCAATCCGCCGCAATATATCGGCAACGAAGCGGAAATTGCGGACAGTATCGTCAGCGAGGGTTGCTACGTGGACGGAAGAGTCACTAACTCGGTAATATACTACGGCGCGAAAATCTCCAAGGGCGCGGAAGTAAGAGACTCGATAATTATGCCCAACGCCATTATCGGAGAAAACGTGCGCATCAGTCACGCCATTGTGGGCTGGGATACCGTCGTGGGCAATAACTGCGTTATAGGCGCGCCGCAAGACGGACCGGAAGACGGAGAATGGAAGATAGCGGTCGTCGGACCGGAACTCGTTTTAGCGAAGAACACGGTAATCAAAGAAGGCGAAATGACGAAAGGAGGTAACAAACAATGAACGATATGATGAGCATTTTGTTTGCGTCGGGAAACGAAAGCAAACTTAACGAACTTACCTTACACAGAACGACGGCGTCCTTGCCGTTCGGCGGCAGATACCGTCTTATCGACTTTACTTTAAGTAACCTTGTCAACAGCGGAATCACTAAGATAGGAATTGTTACGAGCAGTAAGTATCAATCTCTTATGGACCATATTCGTCAAGGCAGAGATTGGGACTTGAACAGAAAGAACTCGGGTATAAGCATCTTCCCGCCGTTCGCGTACAACAATTCCGCGGAAGTATATAAGGGAAAAATCGAAGCGATTTATTCGATAATGAGTTATTTCGAGAGAGCGAAAGAAGACTACGTAGTCATCGCCAACTGCAACGTTGCGGCGAACATAGACTACGATGACGTTTTCGAAAAGCACGTGAAGAGCGGCGCGAAGATAACCATGCTTTGCCATAACGGTTACACCACCACTTCCCGTCGTATCGTTATCGAAAGAAACGAAGAAAACGTGGTTACCGACATTTACGAAACGGAAATCGCGGGCAACGAAGAAAAAGAAATATCGCTCAATTCCTACGTTATCGAGAAGAACTTGCTTCTCGAACTCGTCAAGAAAGCGTACGCGAGAGGACAAGTCGACTTTGAAAAAGACATTTTGTTCAAACTCGTGGAAGAAAGGAGCGTAAACGCCTACAAAATCGAATCTTACGCGGCGATAGTGGACGACGTAAAAACTTATTACGGCGAGAGCATGAATTTGCTTAAACAAGACGTAAGAGAAGAACTTTTCGGCGGACACAGCACGATTTACACCAAAGTAAAAGACAGCGTTCCCACCGTTTACAAGAAGGGCGCGCAAGTGACCAACTCGCTCGTCGCCGACGGCTGCGTAATCAAAGGCACGGTAGAGAATTCCATACTTTTCCGTAACGTTAAGGTAGAAGAAGGCGCGGTCGTAAAGAATTCCATAGTAATGGAAAACGGCGTCATCGGTAAAAATTCTTCCTTGAAGTATGCGATTACGGACAAGGACGTAACCATCAGCGAAGACAGAGATATTTCCGGTTTTATCACCTATCCTATCGTGATAGTCAAGGGTAAGACGGTATAAAACGCAAAAACGGAGCGTTACAAGCGCGTCGCTTTACACCGCAAAAAGCAACGCCCGCGCGTTGCATCGCAATGTTTTGTGGTTCTTGCAAAAATCTCGACTACCGTACGGCATTACATACGAGAAGCGAAAGTATGTTACCTATATTAAATTAAACGTAGGAGAATGTCGTTACGTCTAATTGGACGCAACGCACGCACGTTGCCACCCGGTTTTCGCAAGAAATCAACGCGCTTGCGCTATTCATAAAAAAACAAAAAAAACTAACAAGAGGAGAAGGTACTATGAAAATATTATTTGCAACCAGCGAAGCGGGTCCTTTTATGAGAACGGGCGGACTCGGCGACGTAAGTTACGCGTTGCCCCTTGCTTTGACAAAGATGAAACAAGACGTAAGAGTAATAATGCCTCTTTACGAAGGAATAAACGAGAGTTTTCGTCAGACGATGAGATTTATCGGTTCTAAATCGGTATCGCTCGGCTGGCGTCAACAATACGCCGGCGTTTTCGAATGTCAGTATAACGGCGTGACCTACTACTTCATCGATAACGAGTATTATTTCAAACGCCGTAATATCTACGGACATTACGACGACGGAGAAAGATTTGCGTTTTTCTCGAAAGCGGTCTTGGAAGTTTTGCCTTTAATCGACTTCTACCCCGCCGTTATTCATTGTAACGATTGGCAAACCGCGCTTATTCCCGTTATGCTCGACTCTTTTTACAGAGGGCAAGAGGGATACGCTTGTATTAAGACGGTTCTTACCATACACAACATCGAGTTCCAAGGCAATATGGACAAGTGCTGTATAAGCGAAGTTTTCGGAATTCCCGAAAGTCAAGCGAGCAAGGTTGAGTACAACAACTGCGCCAACATGCTTAAAGCGGGTATCGAATGCGCCAACAAAGTTACCACGGTCAGCAATAACTACGCGCAAGAGATTCTCAATCCTTACTACGCTTACGGCTTAGAGCATATTCTTAATCAGCGTCAGTATAAGATTTCGGGTATCGTGAACGGTATAGACACGAAACTTTTCGACCCCGCTACCGACCCCGCGCTTTTCAAGAACTACACCAAGGCGAAAGCGGTCGCCGGCAAGAGGGAGAACAAAATAGGACTTCAACAACTCGTTAATTTACCCGTTGCGCCCGACAAGCCGTTAATCGGTATGGTAACCAGACTTACCAATCAAAAGGGTTTGGACCTCGTTATGGAAGTTTTGGAAGAGATTTTGAGTATGGACTTACAAATGGTCGTACTCGGCACGGGCGACTGGAAGTACGAAACCGCGCTTTGCGAAATGGCGAGAAGATACTCGAACAAACTCGCCGTGGTCATCAACTTTTCGGGCGATATTGCGAGCAAGATTTACGCGGGCAGCGATATGTTCCTTATGCCGAGCAAGTTCGAGCCGTGCGGTTTGAGTCAACTCATAGCGATGCGCTACGGAAGCGTGCCTATCGTCAGAGAAACAGGCGGGTTGAAAGATACGGTTATACCCTTCAACCCCGTAGAAAAAACGGGTAGAGGATTCACGTTCAAAACCTATAACGCATACGATATGCTTGACGCTATTCATAGAGCGGTAGGAACTTATTACAATAAAGAGGAATGGAACGCGGTAATGCAAAACGCGATGAGCGGCAATTATAGTTGGAAGACGTCGGCAACCGAGTACCTGAATCTTTACAAAGGATTAACCAATAACTAAGAGGAGTTTTAACATTGATAAAAGTAAGCGAAAAAGAATTTCGCTCGTTAATCGAGCTTAAATTGGCAAAGATGTTCGGCGTAAAATACACCGAAGCGAGCGAGCAAATCATGTACAGAGCGTTGTGCTTTGTGGTAAAGGACCTTATCACGCAAAAGAGAGTAGAATTCAAGACGAAAGTACGAGCAGAGGGCAAGAAACAAGTCTACTATATGTCGATGGAGTTCTTGTTGGGACGGTCGCTTCGCAATCATCTATATAATATAGGTATGTTAAAGACCGCGACGAACGCGCTTAACGAAATGGGCTTCAAGATAGAGAACCTTATGGCTATCGAGCCCGACGCGGGCTTGGGTAACGGCGGCTTAGGTCGTCTTGCCGCAGCGTATATGGATAGTTTGACGAGTTGCGGCTATGCGGCGGGCGGTTTCAGTATCCGTTACGACTACGGTATCTTTAAGCAAAGAATAGTAGACGGCTGGCAAATGGAAATGCCCGACGAGTGGTTGACGAACGGCGACGTGTGGCTTAATCCGAGAGAGGAAGACACGTTCGAAGTAAAAATCGGCGGCAGAATCGAAGAAGATTGGTCTACCGGCAAGCTGAAAGTAAAACACGTCGGCGCGACTACCGTTCTCGCCGTGCCTTACGACATGAACGTAACCGGTTACGACAGCGACGCGGTAAACACTTTAAGATTATGGAGCGCGAGAGCGCCGATGGGATTCGATATGGCGTTGTTCTCTCGCGGCGAATACGTCAAGGCGATAGAAGCGAAGGCGATGGCGGAAGCGATAAGTAAAGTTCTTTATCCTGCGGACAACCACTACGAGGGTAAGTCGCTCAGACTGAAACAACAGTACTTCTTCGTCAGCGCGAGCATACAAAGTATTCTTAAGAAGCATCTTAAATACAACCCGGGTCTGGACAATTTACCCGACAGAGTCGCTATTCATATTAACGATACGCACCCGACTCTTTGCATACCCGAACTCATGCGTATTCTTCTCGACGATTACGGCTATTCGTGGGACGACGCGTGGAGCATTATTACCCGCACCGTTTCTTACACGAACCATACCGTTATGCAAGAGGCGTTAGAAACCTGGCCGCAAGACCTCTTTAAGTCGTTGCTACCCCGTATCTATCAAATCGTTTGCGAAATCAATCAACGTTTTTGCGCGGAACTTTGGAAAACGTATCCCAATCAATGGGATAAAATATCCCAAAACGCTATTATGAGCGACGGTATTATTCGTATGGCAAATCTTTGTCTGGCGGCGTCGCATACGATAAACGGCGTTTCGCAATTGCACAGCAATATACTTATAGACAGCGTGTTCGCGGACTACTATAAGGTTGCGCCCGATAAGTTTACCAACGTAACCAACGGTATCACGCATCGTCGTTGGGTAGGCGAAGCAAATCCGCTTCTTGCGGCGTTCTTGAAAGATACTATAGGCGACGGCTGGTTAAAGAACGCGGACGAACTCGAAAAGTTACTCGCGCTTCAAAACAATCACAAGGCAATAGACAAACTGTTCGAAATAAAGAGAGCGAACAAGATTAACCTTGCCGAATACATAAAGAAGGCGAACGGAATTACCGTCGACCCCGACAGTATATTCGACGTTCAAGTAAAGAGATTGCACGAGTACAAGCGTCAATTACTTAACGCGTTGCACATACTCGACCTTTACAATAGGTTAAAAGCCAATCCCGACCTCGATATCGTACCGAGAACGTTCATTTTCGGCGCGAAGGCGGCGAGCAGTTACTATATGGCTAAGCAAATTATCCGTCTTATCTGGGTAATGAGCGAAGTGATAAATAACGACCCGACCATAAAGGGAAAAATCAAAGTAGTGTTCTTAGAAAACTACCGCGTATCCTTGGCGGAAATAATAATGCCGGCGAGCGACGTCAGCGAGCAAATATCCATTGCGGGTAAGGAAGCCAGCGGCACCGGCAATATGAAGTTTATGATAAACGGCGCGGTGACCATCGGTACGATGGACGGCGCGAACGTAGAAATCCACGAGAGAGTAGGCGACGAAAACATATTCATATTCGGTATGCTTGCGGACGAAGTGGCAAGACTTTACAAGGAAGGCTACAATCCGACGACCTACTATGCTACGGATAAGAGAATCAAGGCGATAATCGACATGATGAGGAGCGGCATCGGCGACGTAAACTTTACCGAAATAGCCGACGCGCTCACTATCGGCAGAGGCGGTCAAGCCGACCCGTATATGTGCCTAGCCGACTTCGCTTCGTACTGCGACGCGCAAAAAAAACTCAACGACGCTTACCTCGACAAATATCGCTGGGGCAGAATGAGTATGGTCAACATTGCGAAGGCGGGATTCTTTGCTTCCGATAGATCCGTGGAGGAATATGCTCACAGAATCTGGAACCTCGAACGCGTATAAGCCGCAAGTTCTCTTCGATTCGAGAAACGAAACGTATAAAACGCCTTTCGGCGCGATTTCCACGCGCCGAAAGGTTTTCCTTTTGTTTCCCGTACTGGCTTCCCTTAACGTAAAGGGCGTCTCGATGGTTTTAAGGCGTAACGACCACAACACGATTTTGCCGTTGACAAAAAGAGGAAGTAACGACGGTTACGACGAGTTCTCGCTGGAATTCGGCGTGGACAGAGAGGGAACGTATTATTACCGTTTCGAACTGTATACGGAACAAGGCGTTTTGTTTTGCGGTAACGACGGTAGCGGTAAGGCGATTATCGGCGATTGGTTACCGGAATGGCAACTGTCGGTCTACACGGCGAATTACGGCACCGCCGATTTCATAAAGGGCGGAGTGGTTTATCAAATCTTTTGCGACCGCTTCTTTCATAGCGGCGAGTACGTCGCGCCAAGGTACGGAGTTTCCAAAAAGTGGTATGAAGACGTCACCGTGGTCGACCCCGACGGCGTGTACAGAGCGAACGATTTTTACGGCGGCAACTTCAAGGGCATAGAAGAAAAACTCGACTATCTGCAAGATTTAGGCGTGACCGCGCTATACTTGTCGCCCGTATTCGAAAGCAGCAGTAATCATAGATACGACACCGCCGATTATTCAAAACTCGAACCGATGCTGGGCACGGAAGAGGACTTTCGTTCGCTTATAAAAACCGCGGAAGAAAAAAATATCGCCATAATTCTCGACGGAGTTTTCAATCATACCGGCGCGGATAGCGTGTACTTTAATAAGTTCGGTCATTATCCCGGCGTGGGCGCGTATCAAAGTAAGGAAAGTCCGTATTACTCTTGGTACACGTTTTACGATTTTCCCGACGACTATAGGTGTTGGTGGGGAATAACCGTAGTGCCGACCATAGCGCACGACGCGGTAGGGTATCAAGACATGATCGCTTCGAGAACGAGCGGAATTATAAAAAAGTGGACGGACTTCGGCGTAAAAGGCTGGCGACTCGACGTCGTGGACGAACTCGGCAGTAACTTTATAGAACGTATCCGCCGTAGCGTGAAAACCGCCGCCCCCGACGGTCTGGTACTCGGAGAGGTTTGGGAGGACGCAAGCAATAAATTCAGTTACGGCGAGGAAAGGCAGTACTTTTACGGCGACCAACTTGACGGCGTAATGAATTACGTCTATAAGGAAGCGATTTTAGAATTTCTCGACGGCGGAAGCGCGAAAAAATTCGCCGATACCGTTCTTGCCATAATGGAGAACTACCCCGAAGACTCGCTTAACGATTGCTTTACTTTAATAGGCAGTCACGATACGGTGAGAGCGATTAACGCGTTGTCGGGAGTGAAGTGCGACGGGCTTACCAAGACCGAACGCCGCGATTATAAACTCGCCTACGAAGATTACGAACGCGGCAAAAGAAAACTCCTCGCCGCAGCGTGTCTTCAATACTTCTTACCCGGCGTACCTTGCGTGTATTACGGCGACGAGATAGGTATGCAAGGTTTCGACGACCCGATTAACAGAAGGCCGTTTACTTGGGACGCCGTAGACGAAGAAATACACGCGCATTACGCAATGCTCGGTAAGACGAGAAAGAAATACAAAAGCGAATTCATAAAGAGGCCGCAAATATCGTATAGCGAAGACGCGGTATCCATAAATAGGAATAAGGTAACCTTAACCGTACATTCTAACGGCGAATGGAAAATGGAAGAAAGATGAGCGGAGATATAAACAAGATAGGCTTAGGTCATCGTGAACGAATGAAAAACTACGTGAAGCTACACGGGCTGAACGACCTTTCCGACCTTCAAATTTTAGAGTTCTTGCTTTTCTACGGTATCCCGTATAAGGACACGCAAGCGGTTGCGGCGGAACTCTTGCAAAAATTCGGGAGTTTGTACGAGGTGTTGCTCGAAGACTTCGACTCTTTAATGGCGATTAAGAACATGACCGCCAACGCGGCTATGTTGCTTGTCGGACTTAAAGACGTAATAAAAACTTATATAAGAGAGCGAGACGAAATTTATTCGCTCGGCACTATTACCGAAATGCTCGTTTACATAACGCAAGTTATGGAAATGGAAGAAGAAACGCTTTATCTTTTATCGTTAAACGAACATAACAAAGTTTTATCGGTAGACAAGATAAAGACGGGCAGTAGAAGCAGAGTTGTCGCTTCGGCGCAAGAGATAACGGGTTTGGCGCTTAAAAACGGAGCCAAAAAGGTGGTTTTCGTACACAATCATCCGTCGGGAACGAGCGAAGAGTCGCAAGCGGACTTACAAGCGACTTATAGAGCGAGAAAAATGATGACGCTGGTGGACATAGACGTCGTGGACCACTTTATCATCGGCGCGGAGATAGCGAGAAGTATGTTTACCGACAGAAATTACGAAATCGGCGTATACAAGAAGGAGAAGCGTATATGAACGGGAAAAGGGAGATAATCTCCGAGCGAGAACTGCTCGACGCGCCCGTTTTGTCGCTTGCGTTCGTAGGCGACGCGGTTCATTCGCTTTATATCAGACAAAAAAAGTTCGGCGAAGCGTATAGGCGCAACAACGAACTTCACGACCTATGCTCGAAAGAAGTTTGCGCAAAAAAACAAGCGGTTTTATCGTCGAAAATAGAGAAAATCCTTACCGATGAGGAACTGTTCGTTTTTAAGAAAGGTAAGAACGCGCACGTAAATTCCGTGCCGAAGCACTCCGACCTTTTTACTTACAAGCAAGCGACGGCGTTCGAAACGGTTTTGGGGTATTTGTACTTGTCCGGACAAGACGAAAGACTTAGCGAGATATTCGCGTATTTATACGAAAAAGAATAAAAGTAATATTGGAGAGAAAAATGATTATCGAAGGAAAAAACGCAGTAAGCGAGGCGCTTAAAGGAAACGTGACCATCGAAAAGGTAATGGTACAAAAGGACGTTCAGAACAAGGGAATTTTTCAAATCGTCAAAGAATGTCGCGAGAGAAAAATTACCGTGCATACCGTAGAAAAGAGCGCGCTCGACAGATTAAGTCCGAGCGGCAGGCATCAAGGCGTTTTGGCGATAAGCACCGAGTTTACTTACAGCGAGTTCGACGAACTGCTGGAAAACAAAAGCGAGAAAGGCTTGCTTATAATCTTACTCGACGGTATCGAAGACCCGCATAATCTCGGCGCGATAATAAGGGTTGCGGAATGCGCGGGCGCGGACGGAATAATTATACCGAGAAGAAGAAATTGCGGCGTTACCGACACGGCGGTTAAGGTAAGCAGCGGCGCGAGCAGTTACGTAAAGATTGCCAAAGTCGCCAACATAAACGACGCCGTAAGAGAACTCAAAGAGCGCGGAGTTACGGTTTTTGCCGCAGACATGGACGGCGAGAGCATTTACAAAACCGATTTGAGAGGGGACGTGGCGTTCGTTATCGGCGGCGAGGGCAGCGGCGTGCATGCTTTGACGAGAAAACTTTGCGACGGAGTGGTATCTTTACCGCAAAACGGCAAAGTAAACTCGCTTAACGCGTCGGTAGCAACGGGAATCGTCGTTTACGAATGCGTAAGACAAAAGGGGTAAACTATGTTTAAGGAGAACAAAAGCGAGGACGCGGCGCTCGTAAAGAGAGCGCAAAGCGGCGACCTCGAAGCGCAAGAAGCGCTTATAGTCAAATATATGTGGCTGGCGAGAAGCAAGGCGAGAAATTACTTTCTGGAAGGCGGCACGCAAGACGACCTTATGCAAGAGGGTCTTTTAGGCTTGTGGAAGGCGATTAAGGACTACGACGAAACGAAAAACGACAGTTTTATGAGCTTCGCGTCGATGTGTATCGTTTCGAGAATTACCGACACTTTAAGAACGCAAACGCGCCAAAAGAACAAGACGCTTAACGAGGCGGTAAGTTTGTCCGAACTCGGCGATTCGTGCGTTAAAGATTACGGCAACGACCCGATTTCCGATTACATAGTTCGCGACGGTACCGAGAGTTTTTACGAAATTATCGAACAAATATGCACGGAAGAACAGATTAAAGTTCTTAAACTGTATTTGGAAGGCTACACCTACGCCGAGATAGCGAGTATGACGGGTTTGTCTTCTAAGAAAGTGGACAACGTGCTTTTGGCAATCAAGAAAAAAATCAAGCAAAACAAGGAGTTGTTTGCGCAATGAGCGATTACGCGATAATCGACGTGGGAAGCAACTCGGTAAGGATTTTGTTCCGCGGCGAGAAAAGAATAAACAATACGCAACTTGCCGAAAACCTATTGCACACCGGCAAACTGTCGGACGAGGCGATGAAACGCACGTTTAACGCGATAAAAACTTTTGCGGACGAAGCGAAAGCGAGCGGCGCGGACGACGTTTTCGCGTTTGCGACCGAAGCGGTTCGCTCGGCAAGCAACGGCGGTGAGTTTTTGAACGCGGTACGCTCCGCGGGTATAAAGATAGAACTTTTACCGCCTGAAGAAGAGGGTATACTCGGTTTTAGGGGCGCGTACGTTAGCGGAACGCCGCTCGTTATGGATATCGGCGGCGCGAGTAGCGAAATTACCGTCGGCAACGAACGAGAGATTTTGTATTCGCGTTCTTTGCCCATAGGCTCCGTTAGGACGAAAGATTATTCCTTACTTAGAAGCGAGCAAGAAGAGTTTGCGAAAAAAATCGTGCAAGGCTACGGCAAAATTCCTAAGCACGACGAACTTATTTCTATCGGCGGTAGCGTTTCCACGCTTTTCGCGGTTTATTACGGAATAGAACCTTACGATAAGAACAAGGTCCACGGCGCGAGTTTCACTTACGACGAAATATCCGCTTGCGTGGACCGAATTAACGCCTTAGATTCGGAGGATAGAAGAAAAATGAAGGGTATGCACCCCAATAAAATCTTCGTCGCGCCCGCCGGCGGCGTGGTTTGCTTGGCAATTATGGATTACATCGGCGAAAAAACGCTCCGACTAAGCGAAGCGGATAATCTTGAGGGATATCTAAAAAATATCGAAAGCGGAAGCGTGTGACGCTTCACCCAAGTTACGCGAATGGGCTTCACAACTTTTTTAAGGCCATAGCCGCATATAGGTGTATTCGTAGTTGTCGTTGGCACGGTTATACGCGGCTATATGATTAAGTAAGAATATTGTCTATTCGCGAAGTTGCGATGCAACGTGTGACGCTTCAGTTGCCGCACAAAAAAAAGAGGTCGGTTCGACCTCTTTTTTCTGTTATTAACGAATCAGTAATTACATTTTGTAATTAACTTTTACGCCGGGACCCATCGTTGCGGCAACGGTAACGCTTCTTAAATAAACGCCTTTTGCAGCAGCCGGTTTCGCTTTAACAATCGCTTCCATAAGCGCGTTAAAGTTTTCCGTGATTTTTTCCGCGCCGAAACTTGCTTTTCCGAGAGGGCAGTGGATAATAGCGGTTTTGTCTACTCTGTATTCGACTTTACCTGCTTTTACGTCGTGTACGGCTTTGGTAATATCCATAGTAACCGTTCCGCTCTTAGGAGTAGGCATTTAGCCCTTAGGGCCTAACAATTTACCTA
>CAKRAY010000005.1 GCA_934296355.1 uncultured Clostridia bacterium | reverse complement strand
CGGTTAACAGTACGCATTAGCACAAAGGAAAAGCCTTTCCGACTGCTATAAGTACCCGCCGAACGACTGGCACCGATATTATCTCTTGACTTTTTGTTTATACGTAGTATAATATTATACAAAAGGGTATACTATACTCTTTTTCGGGAGGTAATTCGTTACGATGAGTACGAGAAGCGGTCTATTTAAGAAGTTTTTGCTGTGCGCGCTGCTGGCGCTTTGCATGGCGATTGTATTTGCGGGGTGCGAACTCAAAGACCCCGTAACCGAATCGTTCTACTTTATACAAGAGGGCGAGGAAAACGAATACAACAAAGACCATACGACCAGCAAGCAAGCAGTTGACGAATTCACCGGCTCGATTACCGCTTTAAGAAAATACCTCGACAGCGAGTCGTTCGTCGACAGCGGATACTATATGGGAGTGGATTTCGATATCGACCTTCTCGACGTTTCCAACAGAACGGTAGGTAACTTCGCGTTGAAAATTCAAGCGTTCCTTTACACCTACCCGCACGAGGACGAAAACGGCAACCCCATTTACAAATATTACGAAAACGGACAGTATTACGACGAGCAGAACCCGCAAGGCACGAGAAAACTCGTTTCCGCTTTGGAAATACATAACGAAGCGATTAAAAAATCCGATATAAGCATAGAGTGGTACAACGGCGCGACCAACGAAGTCATGATCGGACTTTATTTCGACGGACTTAACAGTAACGCCGACAACCCCGGCAATATTTTATACGTCAATATCCAAGGATATAAGAGAAGTTTCGAGAACTTCGGCGATACGGTTATGTATCAGCAACTGGTCAGACTTTTAATGTCGCTCTCGGTAGAAGGCTTGTTGGAAAAATTAGGTTTGCAAGGCGACGCCGGTACGGGTTCTATTAACGAAACGATGACCGCGCTCGTCGGCGACAACTTCAAGAAAGTCTTTAACGGCGACGTGACGAGTTTGTTGTTCTACTCGGTCGTTCTCGACGCAATCAGCGGCAACGTCAACGAAATGCTGAGAGATTTGCTCGGCGTGTTCGAAAGAAAGTGGGACCCGATGACGCAAAAGTTCTTGGGCTTCAAGTTCTCCACGGTGGCGAACGCCGACGTGCAGACGATTTCCGCAGATTTGCAAGCGTTGATATCGCCGGATAAGCAGCACGCTTCCGACGTGCTTACCAACGCGTTTTTCGCGTTCCGCGGTATCGTTCAGAGCGCGGGACAACTTTATAACTATACTTCCAACGTGCATTTCGACTACGGCTGGACGTATCCCGAAGAGTTAAAACTCGATATGGCATACTACAACCCGTTCGTTTACGGTAACTACGAGTTCGACGGCACGTTGTACATACCGTCGTGGGACGCGCAGTACGACGCTTTGATAAGAACGCAAATTCAGCCTTACGACAACTCGAAAAACGAAGTTTTCATACAGTTCACGGACATAGCGAACGGCGAATTGGTAATGGGTCTTTACTACCACGACGAGCGTTCTTACCTCGATATTACGGGTCTTGAATATTTGTACGGGTGGATCGACGTCGAGCGGCTCGGTTTCCCGAAAGTTTACGACGAACACCTCGATTTAGCGGAGGTTTTAGGGAAGTTCTTCCGAATAATCGACGATACGATAGTGTCGATAGTTGATAGCATACTCGATCCGGCGACTTCGGATAAAGAAAATTCCATTTTGAAAAAGATAATGGACAAGACCTCGTTTACCGAGAAGATACTTACCGACTTGTTCTCCAAAAACACCGAAACGCTCAGGGTCGATATAGAACTCGTCAAAGATATGCTCGAACAAACGGGTAACGGTACTTATACGACCAGACAGATAATCAATATCCTCGACTCTATGTTGCCGTACACTATGGACCAAATAGCGATTATGCTCGGTATTTCCAGCGCGGAAGTTATGCTTGAAAAGAGTTACTTCACGCTTACTTGGGACGTCGACAGTAACGAGATGACGATAAAACTGTTTACCGACGTAGGCGTAGAACCGGGTATGCCGTCCACGATGATATTCCAACTCGAATTGATACCGGTACGGTTCGGCGAATACGTCACTATCGCGTCGATGGACTTCAGTTCGTTCAATCCGCTCGGAGAGATAATCACGTATTCCGGCACGCTGAAAGGCGATTTCGTGTTCAGTTCGCAAGAAACGGTCGATTTAAGTAAACTGCTATCGGCGACGTTCGGCGAAAGTTCGGGTTTGAATACGCCGTATGTGCTGGCGAACAACGCCGGGTTGTCGTTTACCCTTAAATACGACCAGATCGTCACCGACCACGAATTCGAGGGCTATTACAGAAAGCAAGGCAGAAGCGCGTTCGACCTCGTGGTTTGGCTCACGGGCTCGGAGAGTTCCAAGATAATCACGCTTGCGTCCGACGACGTAAGTTTCAATAACGAAACGTACAAGAGATTGAAGTACGACTATAACGACTTCCAAGAAGACGAGAAGTACGATGACGTACGCGATACGCTCAGTCAAGAGGAAATACAAAAAATTATCCGGCAAGAGCGCGACGACGCGGAGCATGCGATGGGTTACGTTTGGGTAAGTATCGAATGCGTTACGAAGAACGGTACGCAAGTCATTCCTAAACTGAAAATAAGAGAGGACGTCTTCATGGCGTCTATGAGCGCGTATATGAATAACGAAACGTCGATAACCGACGACGTGAAATCGTTCGCGGATAACGACTTTAACCTTTCGCTTACCAGTATAATCACCGCGCTTTGCGAGGACGCTTACGTCGTACCCGAACCCGAACAGTTGGAAATAACCTCGTCGAACGAAACCTTGCAAAACCTTTTCAGAGTAAAAGGACTTATCGGTAACATTAAGGTAGACGCCGGTTTCGAGGACAGAGTTACCGGTTTGGAACCCGACAAGAACAAATACGATATGTATACGGTCGGTTTCTTCGAAAATCTGGAAGGCGTAAGCCCGTATTATACGGAATTACATAAAACTTTGGAAGTTTTCTTCTATACCGATTATCTCGCCGAATACAACCCGCTCGACTTCGATTTTTACGTGTTCCGTAACAACGTTACGGTCGACGACACGCTTATAAAGAAAGGCACTATGATGGTGTTCGAGCTCGGCGCGAAAAAGACGGTTACGCGCGACCCGATAGAGGAGTCGGGCGGCTCGTTCTTCAACTCCGAAGACGCGAATAACCAAGACATTACCAAGGTGAGGTTTATGCTGTCCTCGCTCGGAGATTTGATAAAAGTGAGCGAAGAGGGCTACACGTACTTCACTTATTACGGAATGATGAAAGTCATCGACGACGACTATATCTATACCGCAGTCGACGGCACGACGTACGTTTATTGGCTCGGCATAAGCGATATCGTGTTCCACGACATGGACGACAAATATTACTATTACGATATGAGCAAGGCGCTCGTTAACGACGACGGCGACTATGTGTATATAATTCCGGGAACGACCAACGCGGACAGAAACTTATTGTTCGAATACGACCCCGAAAGCGTAAAAATCACCGAAGCGTGCAAGACGCAATACGCGCCGAGAACGAACGGCAGTTTCATGGGCGAAGTGAGAAGATATTTCATTCGCTTCACGACCAACTACAAAGCGGAACTCGGTTCGATAGAAAAACTCTATCACGACCCGCTGCTCGATTATCCCGAATATTATAGCGAAGAAGATAAAAACTTCGTTTTGGAAGAATACGACGACGACGGCACGCTCATTTCGAGTACGCCTTCGCCGATAACGTTGTACGTTATGGAGCCTTGCGAACCGCTCGCGGACAAAGTCGCGGTAATCGTAAGAACTTCCTCTTCCACCTCCGAAGCGTACACGTTCGATTCCACGTTCGTAATCGATTGGGACAACGCGGTAACCCTTAAGGGTTATATGATAGTGACGCAAGTTATCGTCGCGCCGGGAATGATGGGCGAAACGACCTTCCCCGTGCGTATTATAGTAACGAACAGAGAGATAGAAACTTCCGAAACGGCGGTAATCTACTACGACAACGTTTCCGAACCCGAAAAATTGGTTCCCGTCGTAGACGAAATCAGCATCGACCCGTACGCGTACTTACTTTCCAAGTATTCGTATATGTCGGACGTAACCAACCTTAACTTAACCAAGTACTACACCGACGGCGAAGTAGCGGCGGCGTATAACGAGGCTGTGGAAGCGTTCGTCAACTCCTACTTCTCGAATTACGCGTTCAATATCAAGTTCAAGTGGGAAGAAAGTTACTTACATAACAACGGCGTCAAGAGCGAGTACATAGCGAAGAGTTACACCAACGTTTTGACCACCGACGCGGGTATCGACTACGAGCGTTATAAGTGGAGTTTCGATAAATCGTCCTTAGGCGATAACCGCGAAGACATGGTTAAGCCGAGCGGCAACTTACTATATTTGCACACCTACTTCCACGGTCAGTTAATCGCGCTCCGCGTCAACGTGGAAAAGAGGGCGTTCTCGCACGTCAAGTTCGGCGACCTCGACTCCTTCGACCCCGACGAGTATAACGCCGACGTCGTGGATTCGAGCGATAAGATTTACGGCTTGTATCAAGCGAACTACTACGATACGGGAAGTTACGATATCGCGAGAAAACCCGTCTTCGTTTTCGTGGATAACAACGGCAGAGCGTACGAGTACGGTTTCAATATGAAGATAGTCTCGGGCTTAGCGAAAAACGGTGACAGATATTCCGGAAACTACGTTTATTACAAGGACGAAAACGGCGCCGAAAGTTATTCGGTAACGTGGGGCAACCAATCGGTTACCAATATCAGCACGGCGGGTTCGTACTATAAAGAATACGTTTACGAGCAACTTTACGAGGCGAGCGACTGGACGACTACGACTATGTCGTACGCTTCGCTCCGCGACGAATTGAAGAAGAAACAAGTTAAGTACATGGACGAGAGCGGCAACGTGCGCTACGGCGACCTTTACGCGAACGACAACAATTACGTTCGTCAAAGAAACGTGCTTACCGAAATGAGATTGAAAGAGATTTTGAATAAGAACGGTCTGAGCGCGCAACTCGACGAGTACGAAACGGTCGAATACGGCAAGGGTAAGGCGTACAAGTACAAGTTAGAGGACGAAAAAACGTACGTAAGAAGCGAATCCAAAGAATCCGTAAACCGTCCGTTCTACTACTTCCGCAACAGAGCGACCGGCGAGAGAGCGTATTTGAGCGAAGAAGAGTACGAAGCGTACCTAAACGGCGACGAAACGTACGAGTTCGTCACTAACAACGGCAATTACATTACTACGAGCGCGCTCAATTTCAGGTATATGTTCCGCTTGTTCTACGCCGTCGACAACGGCAAGGAAATGCATTCGTTAAGCGTGGTGGATAACTGCATTATCGACGACGAAAAGACGGAAAGCACGGTATTCCCGATTATTATGATAAGAATCGAAGCGGAATGTCCGGTACTCGAAGTCAAAGAGAGCGCGATTGTGGAAACCAACGAACTCACCGAAGAAGAGTTTACGCCCAGCGTGGCGGATATGGGCGACGAAACGACGCTCGGCTACTACAAAGTCGACCCGCTTAAATCGAGTTCGTTCATCCTTCCCGAAACGGCGATAATCTACTTCGAGGACGACAACGGCAGAACGACCAAACATAAGTTCGTAGACTTAGAATGGTGCGTGAAATACGACCCGGACGGAACGCCCGTATATACTTATACGGACGGAAACGGCAACCGCGTTCCGCTCGTACTTAAAGAAGGGTACGAGGTGGAAGAAACCTACGTCGACGAATACGGCGACACGAGGACGAGAAAGGTAACTAAGTATAGATACCGCATAAACATCGACGCCGACGCGTTGACGGGTACGCTTAAATTCTCGGTTATGAGTAAAATAGGTAACCGGATAAGCGGATACAGATATATTACGATTTGCGTAAACGTACTCAGCAAAGACCCGACCGGCATAGTTTTCTATGCGAAGAAGGGCGAAATAGAAACGACTAAGACCGTAGCGAGAGTGGACAGAGGAGAAACGGGTACCACGCAAGTGACCTATTACACCTACTACGCGAACACTTTCGACGACAACTTCTCCTTGCCGAACGCGCTCGACGCCAAGTTCAGCGACGGCAGAAGCGTATTCTACGGCAACCTCGCTTGGAGAATGGCGAGAGAAACGGAAAACATTTTCTTCGCGCCGAATTCGATGGTTAACGTAGTGACCACCATAGGTACGGGCAGCGACGAAGAAGGTTCGGGCGTGGAAATTAAAGTTTACCTAAGCGTTATCGTGGAAAACTACTCGCTCGACGTCAACGCGGTAACTCTCGGCGGAGAGTACGCGAAGTACTATGTGACCGTGCAAAACGTTGCGGGAGAAATACTTCCCGAAAAGCAAAAAATCAGCGATTTGTTACGCGTTACCGACAATAAGATAGGCTTCTATCTGCCGGGCGCGTATAACGCGTATCCGAGAATAAGCACCGGCGCGGCGAGCGACGGAGACGTTCCCGTGGCGAAGATAGGTTTGTATACTTGCGACGAGAACAAAGAGGGCAAGGATAGGTACAGTTTGTTTGCGACGGTTACGCCGCTGGAATTCATATCGGACTTGTTCGGAACGGCGAGAATAGTCGTGGAAAAGAACGCTTTCGACTACGACAAACAAAGAATTTTGTCGAACGACGACTTCGAACAGTACTATATTACGATGAAAGACGCTTCCGGCACGGCGGTAGACAAACGCCTTAGCGAAGTGGCGAAAGTTACTTACGCCTATGACGAAGGTACGCAAAGCGACGTTATTTCGGTAAAACTTTATCTGAAAGACGCTATGGGTACGTACTATCCGTTAGTGAACGACGACAAAGTCGTGATTAAGGGTCGTACTTCGAGCGTGAAAATCACGCTGTCCGAACTCGTGGTGTATTTAACCGAAAGAAACCTCTCCGAGAACTATCTCGACAGGCTTGTTACAGAAGTTAACGGCGTGCCGTTCTCGGGCGAGAAATTAAGCGAATACGTTAGTTACGGCGTGGAAAGCGGCGTTATAATCGACGTTCCCGGCATGACGGAAAATACTTCTACCGTAAGGCTCGTCAACCCCGACGACGCGACGGACGTAGCGGTAATCACGCTCAGAGAACTGAGGTACAGAGCGGAGCATTACTTAAAACACGTCAGAGTGACCGCGGGCGAAAGAGTTATGCTTAGAGATAAAGACATAAGCATTAACAACCTCGAAAAGATAATGGACGTAAGCGATATGGTATATCGTAACGGTACGTCCGCTCCCGACGGTTACACGGTAAGTCTGGGCGCGTCCGTCGGTTCGTATGACCTCAAAGCGGAACTCCTCTTCACGGGCGGCTTCTATCTTAACGAAGACAGCAGAAAGACCTTGCAAGAAGAGATAGAGCATTACGAAAGCACGGGTATGGCGAAGTACAAAGACGATTTCGTCTTCGGCGACGTGAAAATCAGCGTGGGCGGCGTGTATAACGACGGTTCGCAAGCGACCCGCGACTTCAGATACAGAGTTTCCGCAACCGACGAGATACTCGAAAACTGGCTCGTGGAATCCACGACGATGTTCTTCGACGGTATAAGCGTGGGCGATTTGATTCGTTCCATACCCGCGGAAGCCATCTACAAGACGAGCGACGAGGCGAGCAACAGAGAGATTACCGTAAGCGCGCTTACGGCGGAAGGATTCAGAATAAGAAGAAAGTTCACGATAGAAAGCGTTCCCGCGCTCATAACCAGAGGTTATAACGGTAGTAAGGGTACGGGCTTCGCAATAAAAGACGGCGTGATTAAGATTAACAATATCTATAATTACAACGTAGCAGAGGACTTCGGCACGACCACGAAACTTCCGCAATCGGTAGTCGTAAACATAAACGGCAAGAACATAACCGTTTCCGGCATACAATGGGAAATCAACCCGAAGTGGAAAGAAAAGGTAGATTCCGGAAAACTTACCTATAAGGGAACGGATAACGGCGTGGACAGAGGCGAACTCATGGCGTCCGCTACCATACTCGGCTATAACGAGTACGTACCGTCCTTAGGAAAAGACGTCAACGTGGGCGGCACGAGAATTGACGTTTACGCGGATATAGACAAAGCGGAAGTAAAACTTTTGCCTTGGAACGAAAGGTTTGAGGAAGTCAATATCGGCTTGGAAACGGAAACCGCTTACCAAAACGGCAAGGCGTACCATATAGTATACGTCGACCCGATAGAGAGCATTAAGTCGTCGGCTATGGTAAACGCCAACACGATAAAACTGCCCTCGACGATCAGCGCGCGGTACGAAAGCGGACAAGTATTCAAGTTCTCGGGCGTAACGTATATGTTCAACAACGCTTACGAAGTGACGACGATATTCTTTAACTCGTCGGGAATGGATACGAACGCGATGATAAACAACGATTTAAGGGGTTACTCCGAGTCGCGTCTTAACAAGCGGTACCTCGATTTGAGCGCGGACCTCGGCTTAGGACAAACGCTTAACATAAGGTTCTACTTCTACGACAAGACCACGGCGAAAGCGGAATTTAGCGGCGGAGAATACACCGACGCGCAAAGCGAGTTCAGACTCGACGACGAAACGGTAAGAAACGTAGTCGCGCAAGCGATAAAAGACTCTTTACAAGCGTATAACGACGAAATACTCGCGCAAGTGAACGTCAACAGAATAGTGGCGAACCTCGAAGAAATTATAAGAGTAGCGCAAGTAATCTCGGGTATGGCGGCGGAAAAAATCGACGCTATTCCGGAGGAATTGCCGCTCGACAGAAATATCCCGGCGGGTTCGACCGCGACCACGTTCATAGAATACGTAATCGACCTCATCAAGTCGTGTTCGGACGAAAGGACGATACCTTCGTACGAAGACGTAAGTCTGGACGCGCTACCTAAGACCTACGCGTATACCGAACGTCAGGCGTACGAGTTCGCGAGAACGTATATAAAGGAAATCTCGGCGCAATACGCCGCGGAATACGCCGAAAAAGCGGATAAAGCGATAAGAGGCGGCGGGTCGGAAACCGCAAAGAGAAAGATAATAAGAGAAGCGTTCCGCGCTTACGCCGAAACCGTCAACAAAGAGGCGTATAACGAGATTATCGGCGAATACTTAAAGGGCGAGTTCGCGAGCATATTCTCCGGCATTATCGGACAAATGACGGATAAAGAGTATAACGACACTATCTATTATAAGAATATGGTAGAAGCGGGCTTCGACGTAGATAACTTGCTTAGAAAAATTTATAAACTCCGCTCGTTAAGGTCGCGCGGAGCGGACGTAGAAACCGCGCTTATCCAAGTACCCGCGCTTCGCGCGATTAAGGCGGGATATCCGGTAAGTACTTATTCGGAAATAGCGACCGCGCTCGTTATAGAAACGCTTTACGAAGCGTTCGACTTCGCGGACGAAAAAGTGAACGCGTCCAGCGAGGATATGATTAAGATAAGGAGCGTAATTCAAAGAATCGCCGAGAAGCAAATCGTTTCGGTTTCTCTCGGCAGAAACTTCACGACCGCTTCTTTCGTAAGCGAGTACGCCTTTAACGAAAGCACCGTGGACGGCGGCGACGAAAGAAAGATAAGCAAGAAGTTTATAAGAACCTACCTTATAAACCTCATATCCGAAACTATGGACTTCACTCGCGCCAAGGGCGACGGTTCCGGAGATTGGGAAGAGTTCCGTAACGAAGTTTCGTCTAACGTAATCGGATACAGTTTCGGCGAGATAAACAATTTCTCGACGATGATTAACCAAACGAGAAAGGAACTCATAAGTTCGAGTAGCGTAAGAACGAGGGTAAGAACCTTCCTTACCACGGGTATAAGCGACTTTATAAGCGCGGTTTACGCCGAGAACAAGTACGTTAACGAGATAAGACTGTTACGAGTAGACAACGGCATTATCTTTACGGGTACGTTCTCGGAAGACGAGTTCAAGGCGATGCTCGACGAACATAAGGGCTTGTACCTTGCCGACAGATACAGAGATTACAGTTCTTACCCGACGAGCGTAGTGGTTTACTTTAACGACGGTAACGAATCGAAAGGCAACGAAGGCGGCTTCCCGTACGTGATAACCACGCCGAGCGCGTTCTGGTCGGAAACCGAAAAGGGTATCAGAGGCGCGAAAGTTTCCGAACTCACGGCGATAAGCACCGAAGTTCGTTTGAGATTGGAGATAGAAGACCACGCGCTTACCGCGGAAGAAAGAGTAATTACTTCCGCGCTCATTTTGGAAGCGGCGGACTTCGTAGAAAGCGCGGCGCTGGAAAGAAAGACCGAGGACAACGCCTACGTCATGACCAAGACCGTCAGAGACGCTACGACAGTGGACGTATGGTTCTATGCGGCGAGCGATACCGCCAAGACGAAACGCTTGTACAAAGCGACCGTGTTAAGAAAGAGAAAACCGGGCGCGACGGATATAACGAACGCCGTGAGCGAGTTCTTCGGATACGACTCGGAAGGCAACGTTATGTACAAGTTTGAAAATAAATACGACGATACGTTGACGGTAACGAGCCAGACCATGTACGTTTATAACCCGTTCGAGTTCAACAAAGCGAAACACTTGCCGTCGTTAATCGTCGCGAGCGGAGAGAAACAAACCGTCAAGTGGAGCAACGTGAACGTCAATCCTACGGGCAATATCGGCTCGAACGAAGAAATAAGCGGTCAGATTAAGAGTTTGACCGGCGCGGAAAACAGACTTACGATGCGCTTGTTCGTGGCGAAGTGGGCGTACGCGGGAATGTATCAGGTTACCGAAGCGATAACCGAAACGGAATACGAAGTAAACGGCGTGACCAAACACTTCGTGTTGATGAACCCGTTGCAGTTCTACTTCTCGCAATACGCTTCCTACTCGGCAAGGGATTATTACCTCGTTAAGTTCAACGTAAGTATTATGACGGAAAATGAAGATACGGGCGAAATGGAAGAGCAAAGGATAATGCTTACTCCGAGCGGCGCGCTCGCCGGCGTAAGTTTTACGCAAAGACTCTTCTATCCCGAAAACAGCAGAGATTTGGAATACGGCACCAACGACGACACCATGGCGGTAGTCAACGAACGTTCTAAATATATGTTGTATTGGGATAAAACGACGATGAACAGAGTTATCAACGCGCGTTTGGCGGACGTAAAAGGACTCGTATACCTCGGCAATTCCGAGATAGGCTCGAATTACAGTCTGCTTATGCTCAGAGCGAACGGCGATAAACTCACGCCGACCGAAGCGGGTTACAGTTACGAGCAAATGCGTATCGACTCGGCGCAAATGACCATTGTGGATAAGACCGACGCGAATATTCCGTCCGGCACGATAAAACTTTACGAAGACGTGGAAGCGGGTTTGATGGCGAAAGACGGTCAAATATCGGTAGTAATCGGACCTAACGGCTACTTGCCAAGCACCGCGAACGTAAAACTGTTCGAGAACCACATTTCCTACGGCAAGGACGAACTTACCGTAAGACTGCTTTGGAATAGCGCTTACGACAAAGTTCTGAGAGGACTTATCGAATTCGTGGCGTTCGCGTATCCGGATATCGAGGAAGCCGCCGCGAGAGAGGACCTCGCCACCAATATATTGATGGGCTGGAACGATTATAGCGAAAGCGAAAAAGCCGAGATAATAAAGAAAGCCGTCGAGTATGAAAAGGACCTTAACGACTACATTAAGTACACCGACGAGCAAGCGCTTCTCGACGCGTACGAGTTACTTGCGATTAACGAGAAATACGACTACTCGCAAGGCGCGAGATATTTAAGCGGCGGCGCGAACAATAGCGTAAGAGCCACGGTACTCGTGAGAGTAAACGGCAAAACCGACGTTTACGCGCAAACGATGAAGATAAAAATGTTGTTCGAAGACTGCACGCCGATAAAATACTACGTATTCGAAGCGGCGGACGGAATTTCTTGGAAGTACGTCGAAGCGAAACTGACCGTAGACAACTATCAACAGTACGGTAACGGCGCGAACGCTCAACCTATTTATATAGGAGTAAGAAAACAGTACTACGACGACGCGACGAAGAAGACGGGTTACGAAATAGACGGCAGACCTACTCCGTACGACGAAATAGGCAGCGATATGTATAAATTGTTGCAAATCTATTCCGACCTCGACAAGAAAGACCCGTCGGGCGGCGGTATGGACGGATTGAAACTTATAGAAATAACCGACATCGTATGGACTTACGACGCGGAAAACAACAAGATCGTATCGAGTTCGTTCGTAATCTGCGGATACGAAGTTACTTCGAGATTATTGCAAATAACGCTTACGAAAAACGATTAAGCGGAGGATAAAAAATGGATAAAAAGCGTACGAAAATTCTATTTATCATTCTTGCGGCAGTGCTGATAGTGGCCATGCTCGCCATGGTTGCGTGTACCGGCGCGGGAGGCGACGAGCCGGAGCCGGAAGACCCCGACGACGGCAAGCCGACGATAAACAAGCCGCAAAACTTCAACCAATACATGGCGAAGATAAACCTCGGACTTACTACGGGCGGGGCGGAACTCGACGAACTGACCGATTACCACGTGTCGGCGGAGTATACGCTTGCCACAAGCACGCAAAACTATACCGTGACGTACGAAGCGGTATATAAAAAGAACGCGCAAGACAATTTGCTTTATCTGAGAGTTTTCGACAACGACAACCACATAGAAAGAATTCGTATGTATTACGACGGTAGAAATTTGTACGCTATTTCCGGTCAAAAGTATTACAAAGCGGACGACTTCGGCGGATTGCTCTTATACGAAACGTTAAAAGGCGCGACCGAATACCTGGACTTAAAATATTTGTTCTACGGCGACGAAGTGAAAAAGTACTTCGACGAAGGTTCGGTCTTGTCTAACGTATTCAATATCGGCGACTGCTCGTATCAGAAAACCGTCGACGGCGAGAGCGTAATGCTCCAAAACGGCGACCTGGATATTCTCGTAGGCACGCTTAACGCGGCGATTCTCAACGTGACCGAGGGTATCGGCACTACTTTCGACGTGCCGTCGCTGTACTATCTCGGCTTCAAGGCGAGCAAGTTCACACAGTATCAGATGAACACGCTTAACGTAAACACGGTTAAGTTCACGTTAAAAGACTCGAAAATCGTCGGTACGCAATACAATATCGGCGGCAGAATGCAAGATAACTCCAAGTATTTTGCGGACTTAAAATATAATTACGACACCGAAACCAAGGTTATCGCCGCGGCGGCGGACATGAAAGAAAAAGATTACGACGCGCTCGAACTCGGCAAGGGTTCGTACGAAGGCAAAGTGAAGTTCCCTAACGTAAGAGAATCGGACTTCGACATCGCGCTCGACTACGACCTCAATTCGGAAGATAACTCCAAGAACGAGTTCACGCTGAGAATTTACGACCAAAAAGAAACGTATACCGGGAAATTCGACAAATACGCCAACATAGAAGAGTTTTTAGGCATTTATTACAGCGACGAAGTGCTGTATATTAACTTGCAAGGCGTGTACGGCTATCTCGGCGGCGGCGTAGACCTCGACGCCATTCGTATGCGCAAGATTTACGTAAAGAATATAGACCTTTCTTCGCTGATAAAAACGGGGTACTCCGAACTTATCAGAATAGCGAAACTGATATTAAACGGCGATTTCCGTACGGAAAACAAAGGAAACTCCAAAGCGTACGAAGCGATAGTCGCGGCGACGACGAGCGACGTGGATAAAATGGAAATTACCGTCGAAGTCACCGAAGACTTGATTAAAACTATTCGTAACGACGAAACGAGCGTGAGCGTACTGCTAAGCAGACTGCTTGGCTTAGGCGACAAAGTTGTCGGCGAAGTCGTAGGCGAAGAATTTTTCCAAATGTTAAAAGCCGTGTTTAGGTACGGTTTCAAAACCAAAGTTTTCGGAACTGACCTTTACTACGGCGACGACAAGATTATGGAATCGAATTTCAAGCGCGTAGATTACGAAGGCGTGACTAAGCCGCACGACCTCGACGACATAAATTACACCGAAATGCGTACGCCCGAAGTAGTCACGGTGGAATACGTGGTATCCGTACGCCCGTATAATACCGAAACGATAGATTTAAGCGCGTTTATCGGCGCGTTTGTCGGCGACGTTTCGGCGCAAAACTTAAAACTCACTGTCGGACTGGGAGAAGAACTTTACTTAAAAGGCAAAGTAAGCGAGTATACGATTAAGAGCGCCGACGGGACGACAAGAAACGTAAACAGCGTCGATTTGAAATTCTATAAACGCGCGAGCGGAACGAGCGAAACGAGCGAACAAAACCTCGTGCTCAGCGTGGCAACCAACCCCGTGGACGTAGACGAGTTTATGGTAAGTTTCTATTTAGATATAGGCGATTACGAGAATACGAACGGCATTTTCTATCGTTTGCCGACGGAAGCGGTAAATAAAGGTATGGATACTCTCGCCGGCGGCAAGAGCGTGTTCACCGAGTCGGGCAGTATAGAAACGTTCCTTAGATTATATAAGGAATCGGCGGACAATATAAAAACTTATCGTGAGAACGGCTACTACTGTATCAACGTGTTTACGAGCGAAACCAACGACCCCGTAGGTAAAATGCTGGGCGTAAAAGACACGTTCGTGGTAGCGAAGATGAAAATGGGCTTTGAAAAACTCGATTTAAGCGGTTTGAACGCGTCTAAATACGTCGACCCGCAAATAGAGCACATAGAACAAGTCACGATAGGCAACGTTTACGAAAACGGCAGTAAATGGATAGACGAAGTAGACGTTTACTTAGACGGAATAGGCGCGATAAAAATGCGTCCGTCTTACGAAAAAGACAGTATAGAAATTAAATCGGGCAAGAGCGATTATATGCCGAGAGCGAGCCTTTTCGGTAAGGAATTCGAGTACGCCGTACATATAAGAGAAGAAAAAGGCTCCTACCTTATTAAAGAACTGGATATAGAAGACAATCTTTATATAATAGACCCGTGCTATTATTCGGCGATTCCCGAAAAGATAGCGGTAAGATACGATAACGACGACACGGGCGAAGTTCCGTTCGTCATCGCAGGTTTCTACGACGCCAACGTGTCGAGAAGCGGCTATAACTTGCCTTTGTTCGGCGGCGAATTTAAGGACGAATACGCGTACGTCGTTAAGGTCGGCGGCAACAGCATATGCGAAGCGGAGTTCAAAGTCTACGTTGCGGTACACAACAGAGAAGTGCAACCCATCGTCGATAAGAACGGACAAAAGCGGTATTACGTCGACCCCTCTACCGGCACGGCGATGCCCGTCGTCGGCGAACTCAACGTAGACCCTTATACCTACGCTATGAAAAAGCGCATAGACGAAAAGTACGACTTCATAGACGAAGGCTTAACGGGCGTAAGACTTAACTTCAATAACGTTTACGGCAAAGAGAGCGTTCAGGACGAACTCACCAAAGAGTGGTACTTGAAAGACCTCACTTACGAAAAAGAGGGCTATAACTACCTCATTTTCGACAAATTGGACTTAAAATGGCAGTTTAACGGAAAAATCACTTTCCGCGGCGGCGAAATGTACGCGACCGCCGTTTACGGCGACGCGGATAACGGCGACGCGCTTTATCTCGCGGTCAGAATAAACGTAAAAGCGAAAGTGGTAGAAAGCGTGATAATCGACGGTAAAGACGGTTCTTATACGATCGACTACTTGGATTATTCCACATATTCCATTCCCGTCAACACCACGCAAGCGCATACGGTAAAAGTTAAGTTTAAGGACGGCACGGAAAGAACGGTTACCACGATGAGTTCTTCTTCGTACGATTTGGAAACCTACTGTTCGCAATACGTTTACGGCAGTTTGCAATGGGAAGGCACCGACGGTTTAGAGGAAAAAATAAGAAAAAACAGAAGCGGTATCACGGCGATTTTCGGCGACGGAAACGTGACTACGGCGGTGTTCGGCAAGGATATTTGCGACGACGCGCAAACCGTTAGTTTACGAGTAATCGTACCGTCGAGAGAGTTGAAATCCGGTCCGTCGGTAACGCTCGTACCGGGCTTCGACGACGAAGGAAATATGCGTAATCCGGCTACGAGAACGCTCAGTATGGCGAAGTTCAGATTAAGCGACGACGATTGCGCGCCGTACTCTATAAATCCTTACGACGGCACGGCGAGGATGCCGTCCTCGATATACTTGTCGGTGGCGACCACGACGGGCAGTTCGCCGTTGTACGCTTGGCAAGAATACCCCGTGCAATGGCTTACCACCGACAAAGACGGTAACGAAACCAACGTTTTGAGAGAACTCGACGACGGAACGTTCGTTTTGAAGAACCCCGTAACCGAAGAAACGCAGTTTGCGGTGTACGGCATAGTGGGCGACGAGCAAGCGAACGTAACCGTCACGATGCGCGTTATGAACTTGGCAAGTTACATAAAGAGCCAAACGCTTTACAATAACGGCGAAGAAGTCGACATTACGCAATCGATAAAACTCGACCCGTTCCTCGAATATATAGACAGACTTCCGAATGCGTTCGAAGCGGTTTTGGGCAGCGGCGAAAGAGTTACCGACGACGGCGACGGTATCGCTTGGTTCGTGAAAGTACCCGGACAAGAAACGCCTTTCCCGATTAGGAGAGCCGACTCGGCGGCGTTTGCGGACGGAAGCTACGATATTTACTACAACGACCTCGGCAGATACGTTTTCCCGAAAGAGGGCGGAACGTACGACCTCGTTATGTACGTCGAGGGCGGCAATAGAGCGGAAGACACGGTAAGCGGCAAGATAATAAACGAAATTATTATCGGCGTTACCGTAGAAAAGAGAGAAAAACGTACTTATACCGAGAAGCAAGGCGCGACCACGGTAGCGGTCAGCGACTTTGCGGACGTTTTTGCCGAAGACAGAGAGAAAGATACCGCTTACACGATTAAGGACGGAGCGGAACACGGCTACTTCGACATAGACGCGTACGACGAAACGAGTTACGTTTTATATCAAAGACTCTTATCCATATATAATAACGACGGTTACGGCATTATCGGTTTCGTGTTCACTGCGGACGAAACTTTGCTTTACGCAAAGCAAGCGAGATTGAACAGGAGCGAACTAAGCGTCGTTCTGGACGCGCTTCGTACCCCGTCCGCGCATCCGGAAGCCGTGATTAAAGTTACCGGCGTTATCGACGAAGACAACATAAACGTACAAACCGTTATGATCGCTTTCGCGTTAAACAAACAAGAACCCGTAAGCGTAACGCTCACTAACGCGAACGCGCTTGTAGAAGGGGAAATTCTTTCGGTACGCAACGACGAAAACGACGACGGCACGCTTAGCCTTGCGGGAGAAATGAACAAGGTAAGTTACGTCGACTACAACGAGAACGAACGCTATAACGCTTTCTATAAAGTTACCGAAGGATATTCGGAGGACGATTTCGATTACGTTATTTACTTCGACGTAGCCGAGAGCTACAATCTCAGCACGGGTATTAACAAACTTTACGTTTCGCCTTACGAATACTTTAAGTACGTTTTCGAAGGCTTGGATATCGTGTTCGAAAGCGGCGCGAAGAAAAAGAACTCGGCTGTGATTAGTTTGAACGGAGTCAGCGAAGAATACTTTAACAAGTCCGTATTGGGACTCGTTCCCGAAACGGTCGTGACCGACGCGGAGAGTTCTTACGCGTACAGTTTCCTTATTTTATCGAGAATTACGCAAGGTTCGGCGACGGACAGAGTTATAGTAGTTATTAAATCCGAATGCGCCGAAGGGCAGACCACGCAAAGCAGTATAGTGATTGAGCCGTTTAACGGCGAACTCACCGAGAGTTACACGAACGGGTACGAAATGCCCGGCGTGATAGAGGTGGAGTACCTTACCGCGCGCGGTAAGAGATATACGGTAAGATACCCCGTTGCGGAATGGGACGTAGAGCGTTCGACCGCGAGCGAACTCGGCGTGACCAAGATTAAGAAAATCGAAGCGAACAAGATAGACGTTTTCACCGGCGCGACCTATCAGTTTATCTATATGTTGCCGGACGTAGAAGAAGAGTTTAACTTGATTCTCAATATTCCCAAAAAGTACCTGGGCGACGAAACGAACGGCTTTAACTACGACGCGACGGGATATATATCCATGTACGACGTGAAGAACGGCGTCATCACGATAGATAATCCCTATATGTTCCTTACGAGGAACGACGACGGCAAGTACGTTTACGACGTAAGCAAGATACCTACCGTCATAGAAGCGAAAACCACGGGCGGCAGATTTACGCAAACGAACGTGAACTCTTTCGAGATAAACTGGAAGTTCGTAAAAACCGAATTCGACGAATCGGTTTTCGTAAACGGTACGGTAGACGCGGCGGGCGACCCCACGGCGGTGACCATTGCCGAATACTCGTTCAACAGTTACTATAGAGGCAGAGAGCGCTCGGAACAAAAACTCTTGCTTAAAGTGAAGATAAACAAACTCGTTTTCTACGGTATATCCGCGCCCGGCGTTACCGTAAATCCGTCCACCGACGGCGAAAGCAACGCGAAGTACGACACTATAGTAATCGACCCGTACGCTTACGGCGACAACGGCTACTCGAATTCCTTCGTTTTGCCGACTAATATTACCTTATCGTTCAATATGGGAACCCAAACGTACGATTTCACGAGCGCGAGATACTTCGTTTTATCCTCCGACGGAGAGAACGAGATAAGAGAAATCGTCGAGGTCGGCTATACGGAAACGGGGCATAAACTCTGGCAGTCGATTGCGTCGATTACCGATAAGAATAACTTGCTATTCAATCTTTACGTCGACGGATTCTCGGAAACGGGTATCAAAATAAAGATGACGTTCATTCAGCGTCTTATCAACGAAGTAAGGATAGAGAACTATTTCTATAACGACGAGGGAGAGTACGAGTATGTAAAAGGTGAAAACGGCGAACTCGTCAAGACCGAGAAAGAAGGTCCGATAAGAAAGAGTTACTTGCCGCAAGCGAAGTATATTTTCACCGACGACAGCACTTCGGTCGCGGGACTTATGCCGATATGGTACGTCGACCCGTACAACTCCGCTACGTTCGCTTTGCCCGAAAAGGCGTTCATTGACTTCAACTCCGACAAGGGCAATTTCAGAGAGTACGTAATTAGCGGCTGGCAGTATTACGACGAAGAAAGCGCAAGGTACGTAGACGTAGAAGAAGTCGCGAGCGTAAGCGGCGCGGCGAAAAAGAAGTTCTACGCGTACGCGGGCAAACATTATTTCAATCCCGGCGACGACAGTTACGGCGGCGGCAGGTTTATAGTAAGAGGTTATATCAGCGTCGGCACGAGTCAACAGTTCTTCGAAGTTCTGATTATCGCGCTTAACCGTTCGCTCAGAACGGGACTGGTACTCGGCTCCGGTTATAAAGTAAGTTACGACTTCAGCGACCCCGTGAGCGCGATGCTTGCGGATATTCCGAGTATTCTCGGCGAGCAAATGTTCGTAGACTACGACAGTTACAACACGGGATTCGCCGTGGATAACGCCATGTACGCTTTGCGTAAAGGCAGATACAGTTTCGCGATAGAAAAGGCTTCGCGCTACGCGCAAGAGAACGAAAACGGCGAAAAGACCAATAAAGCGGTCGTTCCCGCGCTGTTATGGGAAGACGAATACGACACCGACGGCGACGGCGTGGCGGATATCACGTTCGAAGAGTTTACCACCAAGGGTTATAACGGCGAAATCGACGGTAACGTATATTATAAATCGGGCTTAATCGGCGCGCTCGACGCGTTTATAAAAGACGAAGTGGAGGGCGAGTACTCGCGACTGATTAAATCCGTCGTTTGGGAGAGTTTCTTCGACGAAAACGGCGAGGTCATTGCGTTCTTCTCGCAAGGCGCGCGTCGTACCATCGAAGCGGCGCAAGAAAAACTATTCAAAGACGTTATTTTCAACGCGTACGATATGGCGCTCAACGCGCTTAACGTGGAACTGAGAACGTATCTTAGAGACGACTTGTTGAAGGCCACGCTTTCGGAAGTCAACAAAGAGAGCGTGACTTCGGGTAAAATCTACGACCTAAGCAACGAGGACGACAAGAAAGAGATAGTATATAGACTTTACGAAGATTTACTTAACGAATACGAGATTTGGAAAAACGAGGGCGCGCTCGTTTCCGAGCGAACCGGAAAAACGGATATCGTCGAAGCGTGGATAAACGCGCGCGACGAGTTTACGAACACCAACGCCGTCAACACCGGCAACGTAAGCGTTTACCAGATTCTCAAAGCGAAGTATTACGATTCGATAAGTTTCTTCGAAGAAGAAGAAAATCGCAATAAGAGATTGTACGACCGGACCGCGGCGTCGCTCAAAAACTATATACGCGCGGACGTATGGAAGAGAATCGTAGAGAAAGTAAGCGTTTTCGAGAAAGACTACTTAGACAAAATCGCGCAAGGCTCGACGGTAACCGGCAACGAAACCTTGTCGCTCGCTTACGCGTACGAAAAATTGATAAACACGTACGAAGATAACGACGATATCGGTTCCAAGGGCGAGAAAGCGACCGCGGAAATCAGCGTGCCGAGAATGGAATACAGCCGTATCGTGGACGCGAGCGGCGACAAAGTAGGCACGATACAGTTCAGCAAGTTCAATTTTGCCGGCGTGGAAACCGAGTTCACGGTAGAATTCGACCTATATTACGAAAAGATTTTCACGGAGGAAATCGACAAAGCGAAGAGCGACGCGGAGAGCGATTATCGCGACGACAAAGCCGAAGAGTCGCTTAAAAAGTATAAAGAAGAGTTGCTTAAAAAAGCGTTGGACGGCATCGCGCCCACGCAGTATAACGAAACGACGGGTAAGTACGATATTATCGACGGATTCAGAATTTCGAGCGGCGCGGGAAGCGTGTATTTCGGCTACGATTACTATAAATCGCAAGCAGACGGCGGCAAGGCGAGTTACGCCAAGTTATACAAAGCGCTTTACGAGTACCACGCGAACACGGCGTTGTACTATATGATAAGCAACATAAATTCGCTTAAGAGTTACGATAAAATCGACGATATTACGGGCGTTACCGCCCCGGAATGGAGCGAGTTGTTGAAAATATTGAAACTCGCGATAGGTTACGTCGACGAGGGCGAAGAGTACGTTAAATACGCGGAAGCGGTATACAAGAAAGCCGCCGAAACCGAGAGCAATTCTTCGAGAAAAGACGAAGCGGCTAAGGAACTTGCTCGCTATATCCTCGAAAATCATCCCGAACTGAAAAAACTCGCCGCGTATAAAGCCAAAGCGTCCTACGAAGCCTACGCGACGATGGCGAACGGTTTGTTAAGCCCCAATTCTTCGAGCGCGAAAGGTAAAGCGATGGAAAGAATGGCGGAAAGCGCGGGTTACCCGTCCGATTCCAAGGCGGCGAGCGGCGCGGGCATATTCTTCAGTATGGCTTACGGCTCGATAGGCGGCACAAGGTTCAACCTCGCGGAAGCGATGTACGAAATGCTTGCGTATTATTTCAAGGACGCCGACGGACGGTTCACCGATACGGTTTTCGAAACCATCTACAACGCGGAGCAAGGTTACCCCAGGTATAAGAATGGCGTGGTGTCGTTAAAGGCGTATATCAGTTCGGCTCCGGACGTAAAGAAAGCCGCAACTACTTTATACGAGTTCTTATTAGGATACGTCGCGAGCGACGTCACTCCCTATAAGACGCTTTGCGACAACGGTACGCAACTCGGCGATTACTACACGAAAGAGTACATAGACGGAATATTGAATTTCGTAAAAATCGAAGATAAAATGCTCGAAACGCTCAATTTCGCTTGCGATAACGGATATATAAAGAGATACGCGAAAGCGGAAGTAGTAAAGAGATTCAAGCAGTACTTAGTTTACAAAGCGATAGAAACGCAATGCTTGAAAGTGGACGCCGACAAGCAGAGAATCAACGCGTGGTACAACGAGTCGTTGAAAGCGGTGCGCAACGCGTGCGTAACTTCGTTAATGCAACAACTCAAAGACAACTTTACCGAAGCGTACGGCTTGCTTATTACCGACAGCACTTTAAGCAACGTGGAAAGCGACGCGTTCGGCTGTATCGTAGAAGAAAGAGTGGCTGCGGCGAACGCTTTCGAGGCTGAATACCTGGATTCGGTAAACGATTACTACGGCAAGAATTTATATAAAGGAAGCAAGGCGATTCTCTACGCGCTCACCGCGGCGAAACTGAGGTACGGCAACAACACGGAATCGCTTGTTTCGAGCGGATATATTTACAGTAAGATTTACGGTCCGTTCCTACCCGACTCCGCGGACGCGCTTACCGGACATAAAACCATGTACGACAGCACGGACGATTATAGACGCGACGCGGCTTCGCAAGAAAGACTTAACGCGTACTTAACGAGCGAAGCGACGAAACTCGGACTCGTCGCCGCCTACAACGTGGACGCGGCGGACGTCGTAAGATGTTATCTTAAAGACATGTTGCTTAGGACGATAGTTTACTACTACGACAACGTGGCGGAAGTTTCGCAAAAACTGGTTATCGCCGAAGTACTGGGAATGTACACGGGCAAAAAGTACAACGCGGAAAATATCGACGGTTTCGACGCGCAGAAAGAAATATTGCTTTATGCGGTAAACAACGGACTGACCGCGTTCGGCAACACGCTTATGGAAGACCTTGCGGAAAGAAAGGACTTAGGACTCGATTACGCAAGCGACGTAGAGAACTGCTACTACTACGTTTATCTCAATTATATGTTGGACGGTATGACGTACTACGTTTCTACCGTGGAAGTAACCAAAGACAGCGCGTTCAACAACGCTTTGACGAATTACAAAGAAACGTTCGGGGACGATACGACGTTCGGAGACGTTTCGGCGGAAGACGCGATACTTTCTTACCTTGAAAAAATGGCGGACGGCAAGACGAGGAACACGGTAAGTTCGGCTATGCTCGCCACGAGAGGCGGATATAACGACGAGCGCGCGAACGCCGAGGAAAGAATGAAAAACGAAGCGTACAAGTACGTTTACTACGCGTTGTACGATACCAAGAACGAATCGGGCGAGTACGAGTACAAAGCGGACTTCGACGATATTCTCGGCGAAATGGTAAAGAACGGCGTGCTTGACGCGGAAGAATACTATCAAAGAGTGTTCGAATACGTACAAGAGCATATGCTTGACGAAAAGTTGAACGTGGTGGCGGAAGCGGTAAAGAAAGCGGTTATCGCCGTGGTTTACGGAAAACTTTACGACGACGCAGCGATTTTCGAGTATACGCAAGAGAGTTTCGCAAGCGCGTTCGTTAAATATCTTACGGGCGGCGAAGGCGGCGCGGAAGACTTGTTCGGACCCGATAAGGACGCGACCGGCGGCATTATAGGCGATTACGTTTACGCGGTAAGAAACGGCGTTACTAACGAAACGGTTACGCTTTACGGCGAAAAGATAGCGAATTGGACGCAAGACTTCATAGGGAACGCAAGCGATTCTTCTAAGGCGATTCTTAACGCGATATACTTGCAAGCGTATTATCAGAACGCGGGCGGCGCGTCTACGAGAAAGGCGGTCGCTTACGCGCAAGCGGTTTACAACGCGTACTTGTTCCTCGGCGACCTCGAAGCGTACGTTTACGAAAATATGCCTTCCGATTACGCATTCGATATGAACGTTGCGGAGAAAAAGGCGTACTACGTAAAGACGCTGATTAACGAGAACGTTATGGAGAACCCGGGTCATAGTCTTTCTCTCGCCAAGGCGACCCTTGCGAGTTTGGTAATAGATTATATGAAAAAGCAAGCCGAACTGGTAGCCGCGGCTTGCGGCGGTAGCGCGGGAGTGGGCGACGGCGCGCTCGAAGACGCATACGTAGACGCAATCACGATATGCTTGATGAGAAAGACCGTCGTTACCAAAGACGACGCGCTTAAAGCGTTATACGGCGAATACCTCGCCAAGGCGAAACAGTACGTAGGATACACGTCGGCAAGCGGCAGTAACCTCTACGACGCCAACGCGGACAACCCCGTTTTCGCTTATGTGAACCGCATCTACGAAGCGATTACCGGCTACGCCATAGGCGCGAGCGCGGCAACCAAAGTTAACGAGGCGGATAAGTTCGGAGAACTCGGACTTAACTATTACCTCGAACAAGCGGCGGGCAATTACGAGCTCGCTCTGACGCTTATGTTGTCTAAGAGAATCGTATACGGCACGTTCTATTCGGAAGACTACGTTTCGAACAACGAGGACGTGGAAAGACACAGAATGATTTTCGACCGCTCGGAGTGGGAGAACGCGACGGGCGACGTGCAAGTAAGCCTCGCAAACAGCAAAGTTTACTTCGTGAACGGCAAGAAAGTGTCGAGAGAGGACATAAATCTAAGGAATTCGTTCCGCGCCGAGGATATTACCTTTGCGCTTACCGATATCACGCAACTCGACCTCGTGTTCGAACCGTTCGATATAAACGACAAAGACAATCGTAACACGCTGGAAATAGACGCAGTCGCGCCGGCGTTACCCTCCAAGGCGAAAGCGTTCGGTTACATTTTCGACCAGAACGGCGTCAGCGTTACCGGCGAGGACGGAGTTTATATAGGCGAAGTGGAAATAGCCTCTTACAGCGATTCGATGCGCAATCTCGTGTATACGGAACAAACGGTTTCGGGCGCGGCATATTACGTTAAGGTCAATGCCGTCAACGGCAATCAATTCGTCGTGGGCGTGAAAGTCAAGTATAAGAACCGTCAAGTAGAGAGAATGTACACGAGTTACTCGCAGTACAGTCAAGACGGCGTGATGATTTACGACAAAAACAGTTTATTCGCGAATATGTACGAAATGTTCTCGGCGGATAGGAACAAGAACGTGCTTTACCTCGATCCGACGAACACGCAAGTACTTAACGCGAGCGGCACGGACTTTATTTTACCGTCTACCTTAGGTATAGAATACGGCGACGGCACGGGCGGAATATTTACCAACGTGGTTTGGGAAGCGGACGATTTGAAGTACTCCATAAGCGGTACGAGCGGCAAAGACTTGCCCATAAAGATTAAGTTCTACGAGTTCACGTCCGACGAAGGCAACCTTTGCAGCGTGACTTACGACTATAAGAATTACAAAGTTACGTTAAAAGTGTATCTCGGCGAAGCGGGTTCGCTGCTTAGATCGGAAGAGTACGCGCTTACCAAAGACACGATGCTCGACTGGAACGCGGTCGTTTATGCGGAAGACAGAACCATCGTGGGAATTGAGTACTACACCGGTTCCGAGTACGTGACCTTAGGCGCGTTTAACGAGAAAATCGGCAGAATAGACGCGACCGATTCGGGTTACGAAATCAACCCGTACAACCCCGTGTACCCGTCCAGAATGAGATTGAGTTTCCGTACCGGAAACAGACAGATAATCGACCTCGACGAAAACGAGTGGTCGTTGATGCAAACCAACGCGTTAGAGAATATTTGTAAAGACTACGGCAGTTTGAAAGAGGGCGAAACGCAACTCGGCGAAGACGAAAAACGCACGTTCGGCGTGTACTTCAAATACCTCGGCTACAACATAAACGTGTTGTTTAAGGAAATGGGCATAAGACTCAGCAAGGTATACGAACCCACCGAGAGCGGCGAAATCGCTTTGAGTATGATAGAGGGCGGCGATTTGTTCGTAATCACGAACCAGAGCAGTATCGACGCGCAACTTAAAGCGAACTACTCTAAAATGTATTACAACTTCGGTTCTTCCGCAAACCCGAACTGGCAAGAAATCCCCGTGACCTTCTCGCCGGTACAAAAAGGCGTGAAAGAGGAAGGAACTTACGAAGTTCAGGGCGTACTCGGTATGAAGAGGCTCGGCGTAATCGACAATAACGTCACCTTTACCGTACACGTCGTGGACGTAAAACTTTACGGCAAAATCGGTTACGAAGACAACCTCTTCGTCGTGGACGACTACGTAAGCGCGCCGAAAGACAACAGTAACAACAAGAGAACGAGCGCGGACGAACCGAACACGTCGGGCAACGAGTACTTGCACGTTTCGACGTATACCGATTCGGACGGCGTGAAGCGCACGGAAAAAACCGTGTTCAGCGTGGATAGAGAGCGTACCGAATACGACTTCGTCGCGTCGAGGGCGGTTCTTACCCTCGGTTACGGTTCTTCGGCGAACGTGGACCAAAGACTCGGCTTCGGCAAAAGCGGCGATAGGACGAGAACGGTCAAATACAACGCCGCGCTTAAAGGGTACGTTTACAGCAACGTGAAAAAGCCTGTTTTCGATACCGACGAAACCGGCAAGAAGTGGAAGTGGACTAAACTTTCCAAAGCCGACCCGCAATATACCGACGAGATATATTGGGAACTCGGCAGGCCCCTCCTTACGAGCGATTTACCCGAAGCGATAGACGGAGATTCGGGAGAAAGGATAGCCTTAAAGTGGGATATAAGTAACCTTAACGTCAACGAAGCGAACGAAGACGGTTACGTTATATACGGCTACTACATGAACGCCAACAGCGCGTGGGAGTCGTTGCCGTTAAAGGTAACGATAGGAAAAATCGACGTCGGCAACACGGTAATAGACGCGGTAAACGGCGACGACGGAAGATATATGTTCAAGACGTACGACGCCAAGTTCTTCAAACTCGGTTTCGACGCGAGCGCGATGACGTTCCTAAGAAAAGACGGCAGTTACGCTTCGCTCGCGGAGGACGCGGTAAAAGTTTACTACGCGGACGCGGAAAAGATGACTTGGAGCGAAACCGATTATCCCATTAACGCGGGCAAGTACTTTGTCAAAGTCGTTTTTGACGACTATAACGTTTACTCCGCCGACGAAGAGGAAAAATGGTTCGTACTCACGATTAAACCGTATGAAATCGAACCGTCCAACTTGTATTTCAACGGCGAAAAAGACTCGGACGGAAACGTGAAAGCAAGGCTCGAATACGTTTACGACGGCACGCCTAAGGAACTCTATATAGCGGAGGGCTTGCCCGAAACGGAAGTGGACAACTGGTTCGAACCCGGCGAGAAAGAAGAACTCGTCGAGAGTTTCGTAAGGAGAGGCAATACCGTTTACGAAGCGAAAACGCTCGCTTACGCGGTTATTTACGAAAGGGTAAACGCGTTTGTGAAAGAAACGATGGAGAAATGGTACGCCGAAACGAGAGCGGCTTATCCCGATTACACGAGAGAGCAAGTTACGTCGATAGTCTACGACAATAAGATGGTTTACAACCTAAGAATCGTGGAAGTAAAAGTCGGCGTGGAATACACGAGAAGCGGAATAGCGGTAAACGCGCCGATAGACGTAGGCGACGACTACCTTGCCACGGCGTATATCGATTCGCCGGAAGGCAACTACGTGTTCACGAGCGACAAGAACGGCGTAAGAAAGAAGAGCATCGGTATTTCCATAACGAGAAAGGAAAGCAAGTACAACTTCGTAAAAACCACTCTCGAATATAACGGACTGAGCCAAAACCCGATGATAGACGGTTTGCACGTCAACGGCGTTATTCCCGCGGACGTAAAAATCACTTACAGATACGAGTTCGGCAAAAACGTGCTGGTAGTCGTGAACGAGGGCAACAACATAAGCGTGGTTAAGGACCTTACCACGCCCGGAATTACCACCAGGGGTATAAAGGACGTCAGAGACGGCGGTTACGTTTGCACCGCGACGATAGAGGAGAGTAAAAACTTCGTAGGCGGCGAGTGCAGCGCGACGATAAGAATTACCCCCGCGGACTTGTTCGTTACCGTAGACGAAGTTTCCGGTAAGTACTTAGGCGAAGTGGAAGAACCGGATAAGTACGTCAGAATCTACACGGGCGATAAGCAAAACGGCGCGTCCGACGGATATTTATGCGGCGACGACAGACTTAAAGATTTAGGTTACTTCCTTGCGGAAACCAACGTGCAAAGTTTCTATCCCGTAGGACAGTATTATACCTATATAAGAGGTTTGAAACTCGATTCGAGCGCGGAGCATATTTATACGGAATACGGCGCGGAGTACACCGCGGGCGCAAGTTGCGAGTATAAAGAATTACGCGGTATGACTTTCGTAAAATTGAAGTTAAAGAGCGCGACCGGCTCGGACGCCGCCGGCAGTTTGTATTCGTACGTAGACAACGACAAGAATTATATCTACCAAGACAGAATTACCTTGTTCGGCAACTATAACGTTTACGTGAGAATGGATAACTTTACCGATATGAGCGGCGGTTCGGCGCAAACGGTAAAAGCCTCCGGAATATACAGAATCGAAGCGGAAAAAGGCTCGATAGGTTTCGATAACGACGTCGCTTTTTCGCAATACATAGCGGGACTTAAAGACAACGACAGCGCGATAATCTATCTCGAACCCTTGACTAACGGAGCATATTCCGCTATAACTGTAAAGGCGGACGCGATACTTACCATCGTCGGTTACTATAACGAGGCTGGCGAGATAAGCACGTTTATTAAAGGCATAACGATGGAAAAAGGCGTGCTTACGCTTAAAGTTATCGGTATCGACGTAGATACTAACGGCGGCAACGCGATTTACGTCGGAGAAAAGGCGGGCGCGATTAACGTCGTGGACTGCCAAATCCGTTCGACGAAGAAAGCCGTAAGCACCGTGGGTATTAACGTGCAGAACAACTATAAAGAAACCGTCAACGTTTCGGGAACGAAGTTCTCGGGACTAAGCGTCGGCGTAGAACTCTCCTCGGGTTCTTTGCGCGTAGAAAACAGCGAGTTCAAAGCGAACTACATCGGCGTTAATATTTACGAATCGAGCAGTAGATACACGGTAAGCATAGAGAGTAACGTATTCGACCAACACGGCGAAGTCGCGGTACGTTCCTCTAAATCCAACGTAACCGTGAGATACAATACATTTACCAACAACACGCTTTGCATCATGGTTCCGGAAATAACCGACCCGGACATGAATGTAAGTAACGTATTCGACAGAACCAACGTGGAAAACATCGTGGAAAAAAACGTAGAGTGAATCGGATACGCAAAAAAAACGTAAGGAGAAAACATGGTTGAATTAAAAGACATAAGGAAGAGTTATTATCTTAACAAAACTAATGAGGTTAAAGTTCTTAAAGGTATCGATTTACAGTTCCGTAAGTCGGAGTTCGTGTCGATTTTAGGTCCGAGCGGTTGCGGAAAGACGACCTTACTCAACATTATCGGCGGACTTGACAGTAAGGCGGACGGCGAAGTAATCGTAGACGGCGTTTCGTCTAAAGACTTTACCGACTCCGATTGGGATAATTATCGTAATAAGCGCATAGGTTTCGTTTTCCAATCGTACAACCTCATTCCGCACATAAACGTGCTTGCCAACGTGGAAATACCCCTCGTTTTGGCGGGAATGAAGAAGAGCGAGAGCCATAAGAGAGCGGCGGAAGCCTTGAAGAGAGTGGGTTTGGAAGCGCAAATCAATAAAAAGCCGATGCAACTTTCGGGCGGACAAATGCAAAGAGTGGCGATAGCGAGAGCGCTCGTCACCGACCCGGACATAATCTTAGCCGACGAACCTACGGGCGCGCTGGATAAAGAATCGAGCGTGCAAGTAATGGACCTACTTAAAGAAGTCGCTTCGGACAGGCTCGTGGTTATGGTCACTCACAACGACGACCTCGCGGAAAAGTACAGCACGCGTATAATCAACCTCGGCGACGGCGTGGTGGCGGGCGACAGTAATCCGCTCAGCGAGGAAGAAATCGCTTTGCTTAAAGCCGAAGAGCCGGCGGAAAATGAAGAGGAACCCGAAAAAGAGCATAAAAAGCGCGCGAGATTTTTGGCGTTACAGCGTAAGAAAACCCGCAAGTCGCATCTTTCGGTAGGCACGGCGTTCAGTTTGTCTTTGCGTAACCTCGGTTCTAAAAAGGTAAGGACCGCCCTTACTTCTTTTGCGGGTTCTATCGGTATCATCGGTATCGTGCTTGTTCTGGCGTTCTCTACGGGCGTCAACGCGTACATAACCAACCTCGAAGCGAGCGCGCTTTCCGTTTATCCGTTAGCGGTAGAAAAAACCGCTCTTCCCATAGATACCGTTATCAACTCGTTTATGGGAATGAGTCCCGTATCGAGCGATAAAGAAGAATATCCCGACGGCGATACGATAACCACGAATATCGTTATCAGCAACGTGCTTAAAGACCTCAGCGGGTATCTTAAAGGCGGTAGTCAAAACGACCTTGAAAGTTTTAAGAAATACATTGAGGAGAACAAATCGGATAAAGACGGTTACACCGTTAGGTATAAGTATGGCGTGGACCTCAACGTTTATGCCGACGATCCGGGCAAAGCCGACCGTTGTATGAAAGTCGAACCCTTCCAAGACGTAATGGACACGGCATTAGAGGGGTTACAACTCACAGGTTCGGAAATGATCGATTCGATAAAGCAGTACGCAAAAAATATGAGTTCTTGGACGGAACTTATGGAAAATAAAGAACTTCTTCATAATCAATACGATCTTGTCGGCAAGAATTCGAGATGGCCGAGATCGGAAGTATATCAAGACGAAAACGGCGACTACGTTGCGGAAATCGTCATTACCGTCAACAAGAAGAACCAACTTAACGACTACAGTTTGTTTATGCTCGGTTTGAAATCTCAAGATGAAATGCTCGGAGCAATAAGCGGCTCGGACAGTTTCAAGAATGCGTCTTGGACGGTTGACGACCTTTTGAAAAAGGAGTACTACATTTTAGGCGGTAGCGACTACTATTATCAAGAGAACGTTGCCGAAGCCGAGGGCGAGGAAGAACTCGTTTGGAGAAAAGCGGAAAGGAAAGAACAACATAAGAGTTTCGTAGAAAAACACTTTACGGTAAAAGCCAAGGTTGTCGGCGTAATCAGACCCAGCCGTACTTCCACGGGTTTAAGCGTTTCCGGCGCGGTAGGGTACGATTCTTCCTTGATGAAATGGATGATAAAGCATTCTTCCGAAAGCGAAGCGTATAAAGCGCTTGCGGCGACCGTAAAGAAGAACGCATACGGCGGTTTTGATAGCGCGACCAACATAATAGGCGGCGTAGAAACGAAGAGCGAAAGCGTATATAACGGCTGGCTTAAAGACCTTGGCGTAGCCGACCTTAATAAGCCTACGGGTATCTACTTCTACGCAAGTTCCTTCGCCGCTAAAGAAAAAATTATCCGGTTTATCGACAACTATAACGAAAGCGTAAAGAGTGACGGACAATCGAACAAACAAATCAAATACACCGATATGCTTTCTTCGGTAATGATGTTCGTTAACACTATGTCGACCGCGATAACCAGCGTTTTGATAGGGTTCAGCGCGATCAGCCTTATAGTTTCGTCGATAATGATTGCAGTCATCATATACACGTCCGTTCTCGAACGGCGTAAAGAAGTCGGCACGTTGCGCTCTATCGGCGCGCGAAAACGCGATATAAGCGTGATATTTATGGCGGAGTCCGCTATGCTCGGCGCGCTGTCGGGCGTAATCGGCGTGGTCGTCGGCTGGATAATAACCTTGCCCGTCAACGTTGCGCTTACTAACGCCGTAGGCATACCCAACCTCGCCATAGTCGAATGGTGGCACGGCGTGGGAATGTTGCTTATCAGCATAGGTTTGAGCGTGATAGCGGGCGTTGTTCCGGCGTTGCTCGGAGCAAAGCAAGATCCCGCGATTGCTCTACGCACGGAGTGATTTTCGCTTGTGATTTTTTGCGTCTTTTGAATCCTTTTTCGTGTTTTTTGCCCCTCGCGTACCTTTGTACACGTCGGGGTACGCTCCTTCGGAGCCAAAAGAACACAAAAAATCACTTCAAAATACATCAAAAAATCATAACGAGAAGTTTATTTGTATAAGAAGTGTATACCAAGTGTGTTAGCGTAGCCTCTTAACCGGGAGAGGTAGCAGTCGCAGACTGACCGAGGGGTGTATATGCGACCGACGGTCGCCCATAACCATATTCAAAAAAGCGGCGGTTCGCCGTAAAAAGACAAGGACGGATACGACAATGACCAAGAAAAGAAAGATAGCGATAATAGTGCTTAGCGTAATCGTCGCGTTGGTTTTGGCGGGTACGGGTTGGCTGGCGGCGTTCTACTTTTACCGTCCGTCGTATTTGAAATCCACGCAAGAATTCGACGTGTCTACCGTACCGTACGGCGAAGAACTTACCGTAATGAGTTATAATCTTCGTTTCGTCACGCCGCTTGACTGCGGAAAACATTCTTGGTTTTATAGAGCCGACCTCGTGCTTGACATAATAGGCGATGCCGCGCCCGACCTTCTCGGCGTACAAGAAATGAACGTAGAACACGAAGAATATCTTACTTCACATCTTAAAGGGTACTCTCATCGTATCGTGTATCGCGACAATCGTCCCGACAAAAACGCCACGGGCATATTTTACCGCGCCGAAAGGTTTACTTTAATCGAAGAAGGGCAGTTTTGGTTATCCGAAACCCCCGATAAAGAGAGCAGAAGTTGGGGCACGGGCAACACTCGCGACGCGAACTACGTCGTTCTTCACGATAAAAAGACGGACAAAACTTTCGCGCTCTACAACACGCACCTCGATTCTAAAAGCGCGCTCGCAAGGGAAAACGGTATTAAAGTAATTGCCGGAAAAATGAAACGCCACGCTTCTATGCCTATAATTCTCATAGGCGATATGAACGACTACGACACCTCGGTAATGTATAAAAACGCTCTTTCTTGCGGCTTTATCGATTCGCTTAAAATTGCCGAAACTTCTTACGTCGGCAACGGACAAACTTACACCAAGTACGGAAAAAGCGACGAACCGCGCTTGGACTACTGCTTTTTGACGGACAAAAACAGTAAAGTTTCTTCCTATAAAGTCATAGACCGTAAAATAAACGGCGAGTATCCGAGCGATCATTATCCTATCGTTATCAAAGTAAAAATCTAACTTCGCCACCGGACGTATTTGCGTTGCAAAAGCGTCGTTTTCGTATTTTCGTATTTTGCCGTTAACCTTTTCTCTTTTTAGATAAAAGTTCTTACGTGAGTATATACTTATTGAAGAATACTGTCGGTTCGCGAAGATTGGGTGAAGCGTCACACGCTTCCGCGGCTATATGCTTATTAACGAATAATGCCTATTCGCGTAGATTGGATGCAACGTCACACGTTGCCGTCACACGCTTCCGATGCAACGCGCGTACGTTGCCGTCACACGTTTCCGCTTTTAGACGCTTGAAAAAAATTTTTCAAGATGGTACAATATAATCGTTATGACCGATAAGAAGAGGAAAATTATAAATATAGTTTTATTTGCCGTGTTTCTTATGGTAGTGTTTTCGCTACTTATATTTGATTTCTTATTAAACAAAAATTATAATTCGCTTTACGGTAACGACGTAACGATGGAAGACTGCGTGCTTGACCTTAAAAATCTCGATTGCGGTTCGACCGAATGGCGAAAAGGCACGCAATCGGTTGCGCTTATGGGCGAAACGGAATTCTTTTATAACAAATGGATAGTTACGGACGGCGGCGAGGCGGGCGAACCCGACGGAAGAATAAAAATCACTCAGCCTTGGACGGATATTAAAAAAGACGGAAAGCGACTTTCGAGGAAAGGTTACGCTTCTTATCGTTATCGCATAATCAATAACAAGTACAAAACCGACTATGTGGCGGTTCTCGCGAAAGAGGGCTTTACCGCGTGGCGAGTTTTTGTGGACGGAATACTCGTATCCGAGTACGGAACGATGAGTAAAACCAAGGAAGGCGGCAATGTCGACGGCGCCATAAAGCACCATTTCGATTTTATTGCCGAACCGGGCGGAAGTTACGAAGTCGTGATAGAACTCGGCTATACCGAGGCGGCGGGCGGCGCGCCTTATCGTATAGGCGTTACGCCGCATAATAAGGGAATGATCGAAATCGGTATACCGAATTTCAATAGTCAGTTAAGAGTAGTTTTCTATTTAGCGATGGGTATGCTCCTTGCGAGTATAGCTATATTGTTACTGTTTGCGTTCGCAACGAGAAAGTACGCTTACAGTTTGTCGTTCGTCGCGGTTATAATTATGCTTATCGCCGTATTGTCGTTTTCAAGCGACAGTATGAGTTTGCAAAAAGTCGGTAAAACTTTATTGCCGTACGAGATATTGCCGGTTTGCGCGCTTATCGTGGACGTGTTGACGGGGATAGTTTTCGCAGCGCATTTATTTATCGGCAATCGGATACAAACGAGTAAAAAGGGGATAATCGTTTGGGTCGGCGGCAACGTGATTTTTAACGTGCTGGAAGGCGCTCTCACGGGTTTTACCGCGCAGCTTTGGGTAATTATAGCGCACGTTCTTTGGTACGATTATCTTTTTTATAAACTTATCTCGGCGAAAAACTCGGTTTTCGAGAAAATCGCGTATTCGATAATACTTCTTACACTCAGTTGGGTTTGCGAGATGGAAGCGGTGGAGTTTCTCGGGTTTATCGTTTTTTCCGCCCATATGGCGTATTCCATAGCGATGATTTTGGCGATGTTCGGCATAGTGGGCGTGTGTTTCGTGAAGTTTTACGAACTCAACAACAGCGCGTTGCAAGCGGAGCGCGCCAACAAGGCGAAAGCGGTTTTCAGAGCGCAAGTTTTGAAGTCGCAAATAAAACCGCATTTTATTTTCAATATGCTTACATTAATAAAAAACGCTTACCGCGACGATACGCAAAAAGGCGAGTCGATACTTATGGATTTTTCGAACTATATGCGCGCTAACGTTTCCGCCGACGGACTGCCGCTCGTGACTTTCGAGGAAGAACTTAACAACGTAGACACGTATTTCAGACTATATAACGAGAGAAAGGACGGAAGACTCGTCTTGAACCACAATATCGACGAGTACGACTTTTTAGTTCCGCCGCTCAGCGTGCAACCTTTGGTAGAGAACGCCATAAAGTACGCGCGTACCGAAGATAAAGAGGATGGCGCGATAACGATAAACAGTTACTCGGACGAAAAGTACATATACGTCGAAGTGGTCGATAACGGCGTGGGGTTCGACGTAAACGCGATAGGGGCGCAGTCGGTGGGACTTAAAAACGCCCGAGAGCGTTTCAGCATACTATTGCAAGCCGAGATGACGATAGAGAGCGAGATAGACAAAGGCACGAAAATAACGATAAAAATACCGAGGGGGACGAGCAATGAACGTAATAGTGGTTGACGACGAACAAGCGTCGATAAATCTTTTTATGAGTGATTTTGCGGTGGATAGCGTCGATATTAACGTACATCCGTTTAGAAACAATCCGTTAATGGCGTTGGAATACGTTGCCAAAAACCCCGTCGACGTGGCGTTCCTCGATATAAACATGCCCGCAATAGACGGCATTTTGCTTGCGGAAAAACTATTGGAAGTCAATCCCGACCTAAGACTCGTTTTTATCAGCGGCTACGAACAAAACGAAGAATCGCTTAAAAAGCGTTTCAACGGCAATTTGGCGGGATTTTTCAACAAGCCGTATCAAGAAAACGAACTGAGGCGCATTATCAACGAGATAATATATAACAGCCGGCACGAAACGGTAATTACGTGTTTCGGCACGTTTACGGTAACGGTCAATAAAGAGATAGTGCGGTTTGAAACGAAAAAAAGTCGCGAACTGCTGGCGTTACTCGTGAACGAAAACGGCAACGTGGCGGACAGCGGGTTTTTGGCTACGAGGTTATGGCCGGACAAAGACGACAAGAGCGGCAAAACGCTCTACAAGGACACTATATATAGGTTAAGAAAAACGCTTAACGCTTACGGCGTAGGCAATATCTTAGAACAAGGTCGCGGCTGGGCGAGAGTAAAAAAAGAGGGCGTCGACTGCGATTATTGGAGTTACGAAGAAAAACCGTTTGTTTTAGGCGAGGGCAGAGCGTATTTGCCCGAGTACGAGTGGGCGGCGGAAAAAAATAATTATATCGTCACGCGGTCGAAAAATATCTGATTTCCGACACCGGCAACGGAAGCGTGTGACGGCAACGTATGCACGTTGCATCGGAAGCGTGTGACGCTTCACCCAATCTTCGCGAACCGACAGTATTCTTCTATAAGCATATAGCCGCGGAAGCGTGTGACGGCAACGCCCGCGCGTTGCATCGCAATTTCGCGAATAAACCTTATTCTTTGATAAGTGAATACTCGCGAATAAACATTTATCTAAAAAAAGAAAAAGATTTACGGTATAATACGAAAATACGAAAACGACGCTTTTTGTATTTTCACATTAGGGAAATCGAGCAAGAGGGAAAGTCTTGCGAACTTAGATGTAAGCCGTAAGGTACGTAACGGCTTCCTTGTAAGTCGGTGCTTCGGCGGTTAACAGTACGCATT
>CAKRAY010000004.1 GCA_934296355.1 uncultured Clostridia bacterium | reverse complement strand
CGATATCTACAACGCGATTAAGCGTAACGCGCTTCTCGAAAACGTAACCCTCGACAAAAACGGCAAAATCGACTTCACCGACAAGAGCGTAACCGAGAACACCCGCGTTTCTTATCCTATCAACCATATTAAGAATATCGTTCGTCCTATCTCTTCCGCGCCCGCGGCAAAGAACGTTATCTTCTTATCTGCCGACGCGTTCGGAGTATTGCCCCCCGTATCCATACTTACGCCCGAGCAAACTCAATACTACTTCCTCTCCGGATTTACCGCTAAACTTGCGGGAACCGAGCGCGGTATAACCGAACCTACGCCTACGTTCAGCGCGTGCTTCGGACAAGCGTTCCTCGAATTACACCCGACCAAGTACGCCGAAGAACTCGTTAAGAAAATGCAAAAGAGCGGCGCAAAGGCTTACCTCGTAAACACCGGCTGGAACGGAACCGGCAAGCGTATCTCCATCAAAGATACCCGCGGCATCATCGACGCTATCTTAAGCGGCGCGATTAACAACGCTCCCACCAAGACCATTCCTTACTTCAACTTCGAAGTACCGACCGAACTCCCCGGCGTGGACAGCCATATCCTCGACCCCAGAGATACCTACGCGGACGCTTCCGTTTGGGAAACCAAAGCAAAAGACCTTGCGGGAAGATTCGTTAAAAACTTCGCGAAGTATACGACTAACGAAGCGGGTAAGGCTTTGGTTAGCGCAGGTCCGCAACTCTGATTTTTTGCGTCTTTTGAGCGCTTTTTCGTGTGTTTTTGCCCCTCGTGTAACTCTTTACACGTCGGGTACACTCTTGCGAGTTCAAAAGAACACAAAAAAGCAACGTGTGACGTTGCATCCAATTTACGCGAATAAACAGTATACGCTAATAAGTATATATCCGCGTATATGTGTGTTAGCGTAGCCTCGGACCCCAATCATACGCCGGAATGCTCGAAGAGCAAGACTGAGCGGCGTAAGATAAAACATCTACGACAATTAGGGATATAAGTAATTGCTTGTATCCCTTTTTATATGTCGGCATTAAGCGATTTTCTTGTTTCTAATCCCTTCGTGTAACTCTTTACACGTCGGGTACACTCTTGCGAGTTCAAAAGAACACAAAAAAAGCAACGTGTGACGTTGCATCCAATCTACGCGAATAAACTGTATACGTTAATAAGTATATATCCGCGTATATGTGTGTTAGCGTAGCCTCGGACCCCAATCATACGCCGGAATGCTTGAATAGCAAGACTGAGGGACGTAAGGTAAAACATCTACGACAATTAGGGATATAAGTAATTGCTTGTATCCCTTTTTTTATATCAAAATCGCAATATAACTTGACAATGATAATTTACGCGAGTATAATGCTAACGAACGTTAGTTAGTGAGGGTTTATGAAACAAGAAGACACGAAGAACAAGATTTTAGATAAGGCGTTAGAACTTTTTGCGACAAAGGGATACGAAGCGGTCAGCGTAGGGGAGATTGCCAAGGCGGTAGGCATCAAGGCGCCGTCGCTTTACAATCACTATGCGAGCAAGCAAGCGATTTTCGACGGAATAGTGGAATCCGTGAGCGAGCGTTACGAACAAGGCACGGACAAAATAGACGTGCACGTCGACCGCGCCGAAACGGACGTGGGCGGTTATTTCGGGGTTTCGGAAGACGATATAGTCAAGAGATTACGCAATATCTTTTTATACTCGCTACGCGACGAAAAAGTGAAGTTATTCAGAAAAATGATGACGATAGAGCAGTTTCGTTCCGCCGAGATAGCGGCAATGTATTCTAAACGCTATGTGGAACGGTTGGTTGCGTATCACGCGTTGTTTTTCCGCAAACTGACGGAAGCGGGCGAGTTGCGAGCCGCGCCGAGCGAGCCTTTGGCGTTGATGTTCGTTGCGCCCGTAATTACCCTTTTGGGAATATGCGACAGACAACCCGAAAGAGAAGAAGAATGTTTGAAAAAGTTAGACGAGCATGCGAGATTGTTCTATCGTTCTTTCAATCTTACCGCCGTCGATAAAATGTAGGAGAAAAAATGGAAAACAAAAATATAGTTATAAGAAAGGAAAAAGAAAGCGATTATCGCGTTACAGAAAATCTCGTGAGGGAGGCGTTTTGGAACGTTTATTGCCCGGGGTGCAGCGAACACTATGTGTTGCATTGTTTTCGCAACGACCCCGCGTTCGTACCCGAACTCGATTTCGTGATGTTTTCGGGCGAAAAAATGATAGGGCAAGTTATGTACGCGCGTTCGTTTATCGTGCGCGACGACGGAAGCAAGATACCGATTATGACTTTAGGCCCGATAGGTATTTTACCCGAATATAAACGCCGCGGCTTCGGCAAAACTTTACTCGATTATTCAATGGAAAAGGCGAAAGAATTAGGCGTGGGCGCGTTGGCGATAACGGGCAATATCGATTTTTACGGTAAGTCCGGGTTCGTTCCCGGTAAAACGCTCGGCGTGCGCTATGCCGACGACCTCGAAGCGGACTATTTTCTCGTTAAGGAACTGAAACCGGGCTTCCTTGACGGCGTGAAAGGAACGTATGCCGACCCCGCAGGCTACTTCGTCGCATTAAACGAACCCGAAAAGTTTTTGAAATACGAAGCGACTTTTCTGTATAAAGAAAAAAAGGTTTTACCCGGTCAACTGTTTTGAGGCCGATATGGAAAAAGAAAGTTTTTATATAAACGCCGTTCCGATAACGGTTTACGGCAAACCGAGCGACAAAACGTTCATATACGTTCACGGATTAGGCGGGGATAAGTCGGAGGGAGAACGCTTTGCGATTATCGCGGAAAAATACGGGTATCGAACGCTCGCTATCGACTTGCCCGAGCACGGCGGCAGAACGGACGGAGCAAAACTCTTGCCGTGGGAGGTCGTTCCCGAACTCGACGAGGTTTACCGCTACGCAAGCGAGAGATATAAGGAGATATCCGTGCGCGCGACGAGTATCGGCGCGTATTTTTCTTTACTTTCTTTCGCTCGTAAGAAGATAAAAAAGTGCTTGCTCGTTTCCCCGCTTGTAGATATGGTCGATATGATAGAAAGCATGATGAAGAGAGCGCAAGTAAGCGAAGAGCGGCTTCTCGCCGAAGGCGAAATAACTACCGATTTTAATCAAACATTGTCGTATAGGTATCTTAAATATGCAAGAGAGAACCCTATAAAGGCGATTTGCTTCGACACGCACATTCTTTTCGCGCTTGGCGACGAACTTATAAACAAACGTACCATAGACAAGTTCTGCTTAGATAACGATTGCGAGGTGACTTTTCTTAAAGGCGGGGAGCATTGGCTGCATAGAGAAGAAGACGTGGCGCGTATGGAAGAGTGGGAAGAAAAACCGTTAAGAGAGGATTGATAAATGAAAACGTTAAAAGGTACTTACAAAAAGAGCGGCAAGATTCATTCGAGATACGCCGTTGCGAGAAATATTTTGATTTTTTGGACGCTGTTTATCGGCGTGGGCGCGCTGGGCGGAGCGATAGGAATGTTCGTCGACGTGAGCGGTAAGTTTATGGGAATGGACGCGCTACTACCGTACTTTCAAGTGTTGCCGTTTGCCGAAACTTTGTTCCAAAACTTTTTATTCAGCGGCATCGCTTTGCTTATCGTGAACGGTTTGACTAATTTTACGGCGGCGGGATTGCTTTTCGCGAAGAAGAAAGCGGGAATTATTTTAGGCGGCGCGTTCGGCGTGACGCTGATGGCGTGGATTACGATACAGTTCGTCATATTCCCGGCTAACTTCATGTCGACGATATACTTTATTTTCGGTTTTTTACAAGCGGTAACGGGTTTTGCGACTTACGTTTTTTATAAGCAAGAAACGCGTCGTTTCTCGGTAGAAGATTATCCTAACGTAGGCAAGGACGAAAAACGCCTCGTCGTTTATTTTTCGAGAACGGGGTATGTGAAGAGCGTTGCTTATAAACTGGCGAACGAGAGCGGCGCGAGCGTGTACGAAATTAAAACTCCCGAAAACACGGACGGTACTCTCGGGTTTCTTTGGTGCGGGCGTTTCGGTATGCACCGCGCGGAAATGCCGATAGAGGAAGTCGCCGTCGACCTTAACGCTTACGACCATGTTACCATAGTCACGCCTATTTGGGTGTTTGCGATTTGCGCCCCCGTGAGAACTTTTTGCGCCCGCGCGAAAGGTTCGATTAAAGAGGCGGACTACGTTACCGTTCATTTTACTCCCGGGCGTTACGAATCCGCCGCTAAGGAAATGAACGAATTGCTGGGTTTAGAGCATACCGAGTACCGTAGTTTTTCTTGCAAAATAGGAAAGTTTACCGAACAAAAATAACTTACCTAACTACGCGTAAAACGAGCGGCTTGTTCCCGCTCGTTTTTTGATACAAAAAAGTATATAAAATTGGATTTACGACGGTATCGAGTTCCGATTTGTTGCTTTCGGAAACCCGAAAGCGTGATTTGTTACTTTTAACGTTTGGGTTTCGGAATTCTGATAAGTGCCGAAACGGCGATCATCACGGCGAAACAGCCGAAAATCGTGCCGGAAATCGCATTATAAAAAGACCCGTCGATTTTACATAATGCGAGCAAAACCACTTGGGTAAGCACGACGGAAAAACCCGAGCAAGCGAGGTTAATTCCTCTAAGCGAGTAGAGCATATAATTCTTGCTTTTTAGCGCTTTTATCAAGTTGCCGACCGATAAAATAAGTTCGGCAAAGGACACCGTCGCTATCGCAATCGAGGCAAATAAGCCGTAATCCGGGGTGTTCGACGGGAACTTAAACAGCCTACCCATATATACGATATAGGTCGCGCCGATCAGAAGTAAGAGCGCGTTCATGACGAGGGCCTTCTTGTTGCGTAGATTCTCGTCCTCGTTTTCGAAATTGTCGAGGTAAGTTTTTTTGGCGACGCCTGTTAAAAGAGTGCCTATTCCGTTAACGCAAAAGAAATAGGTTTTCGATACGATACCTATGATGATTTTTATCGTGGACCACGCGAAGTTAAACAGCATCGACGCGAAAGTCACCGCTTTGTGCAGTTTAACGCGGTCGGAAAAAAACGATTTGATTAACCCTTTCTTTTTCTCCATTTTTCGAAGTTTTGCATACGCTCCCTATATGGCTATTTTAACAATTATTTAGTAATCTAAACTGAATTTGCATAATTTTATCGAACGAAAAAAAATTAGATAAAAATGTAATAATATTGAAATACCGCTCATAAAGTGTTACTATATATATAAGAAATATTCTTACCAGGAGGAGTTTTATATGAAAGGCTTTATTAAGTGGATGGATAATTTGTCAAGACTCGGAAAAATTATTTTCTGTTTGCCGGTTCTCGATATCGTATGGGCAATCTATCGTATTTGCAAGGGCGTAGTTTACAAGAAACCCGCAAACCTCGTTCTCGGTATCGTTTGGGTGTTCGTAGGTTCGACGATTCTTTGGGTTCTCGACCTCGTATGTATTGTTCTATACAATCACATATTCCTTGCGGACAAATAATACGGAGGGCCCCAGGCACGTCGCTTTACGCCACAAAAAAGCAACGTACGCACGTTGCATCGCAATGTTTTGTGGCTCTTGCGAAAACCTCGACTAGCGTACGTCGGTACGCCTACGCTCGGTTTTCGTAAGAAATCAACGCACCTTGGTCGCTCCCAAAAAAAATTCGAGTTATTATTTGTAAAGAAAAAGTACAAGCGGCAACGCTTGTATTTTTTTTACGCCTCGTTTTAGAAAAGGTTCTCGTCTACGATTGTTTGCCTTAAAAAAAGTTATATTATATAATGTAAAGGAAATCAAACCCCGATAGGGAATAGGAGCGTTATGGAAAAAAAGATTTTCGTTTTCAGCGATTTACACGGTTCGGTGCGGTATTTGGAAGAAGTTTTGCAAAAAATAGAGGCGGAACAACCCGATAAAATCGTATTTTTGGGCGACTTAAACTATAACGGCGCGAGAAACCCGCTTCCGGACGGGTATTTGCCTAAGGAGGTTTGTAGAATATTAAAAGAAAGAAATTTGGCGGTAACGTTCGTTAAAGGAAACTGCGACAGCGAAGTTGACGAAACGGTTATGGGTAAGTTCGTTAAAAATTATTCGATAAACAGATTCGGCAAACGCTTTCTTTTCACGCACGGACATAAAATAAACGCCGAAAATCCTCCGCGCTGCGCGAAAAAATACGACTACGTTTTACACGGTCACACGCACGTCAATAGGTTTTACGAGGGCGAAACGACTTATATAAATATATCCTCGGTTTCTTTACCGAAGGAAAACTCGGCGCGCTCTTACGCGGTTATTACCGAAGACGGGATATTCGTAAAGGACCTGGAAAGCGGCTCGGTTTTAAGAAGTTTTAAGTTCTAAAAAGAGGCTTTTGAAAAGATTTTCGGGTTTTCGACAAAAATAGACAAATTTCGACAAAAGTAGACAAAAAAAACGCTTGCATTACAAAAATCGACTTTGATATAATGTAGACATGCAAAGGAAAGCGCTGTCCAAGCAAAAAAATACATTTGTCGGAGGAACTGTTATGAAAGACTTATTGTACACAATCGGCGAACTATTAGCGACTGAACTTGACGAGGAAACGGAAATTACCTATCCGAGGGAGTATGGCGAGAACGAGTTGAAAATAACTATTGCCGGCGGCAAAACTTACAGACTTACCTTAACGGAAGAATAAGAGTTTTACCGTATATCGCGCTTCGATACGTTCCATACTAAGTATCGAGGTGCGAAAATGAAAAAGAAAAAGAAACCCAATCCGTTCGTGAGTCCTTTCGACCCGTTAGGCTCGTATACGGGCAACACGCTCGAAGGCTCGCAAGAAACGGAAGATATTACCCAAGACGTCGACGATTTATAAATATCGGGTAGTTATCGTTAAATCTCCACTTCGATTATCAAAGAAACGACAAAGAGAAGTAAAGAATATGAGTTTTTTACCAAGAAACGATAATGGATTTTCGTGAAAACGGAGTAAAAACGTTAGTTAAAAAGAAAAAGTCGCTTAGTTGCGACTTTTCTTTTTTTTATTCTTTATGTTCGCCCGGTTATCTGGCATTGTCGCCGTCGCTCGGTCCGTCCGAGGGCGGAGGCGTTTGACCGTCGGCGCTACTATCTCTCTTTTCGGGTTCGGGAACGATGATAGAATTGGCGTTTTCGAAAACGGGAGTAATTATAGGCTCTTGTTTCTTTTGCGCTTCTTCGTCGATTTTCGCTTGTTTAGCGTCGATATAAGCGTTGATTTCTTCGAGCGACCTACCTTCCATTAACATATCCACTTCGTCGGTGTATATGGTTTCGCGGTCGAAAAGAAGTTTTACCATATTGTCGAGGACGGTTCTGTTTTCCATAAGGCAGTCGTAAGCGCGCTTGTAGTTGGTTTCTATAATCTTCTTTACTTCTTCGTCGATTATGCCGGCTACTTCGTCGCTGTAAGAAACTTGCGTTTGATAATCTCTGCCGATGAACACTTCTTGATCGCCGCCGTAGAAGAGGTTGGGTAAGCGACTGCTCATACCCCATTCGGTAACCATTTTACGCGCGAGTTCGCTCGCTCTCTTAATGTCGTTGCTTGCGCCGGTAGAAACGTCTTGAATGACGATTTCTTCGCTTGCTCTACCGCCGAGCATCATGGCGATGGTGTCGTTAAGTTTGTTCTTAGTAACGTGACTGTTGTCGTTTTTCGGACGAGAAAGAGTGTATCCCGCCGCCATACCTCTCGGAATGATGCTGACTTCTTGCACCGCGTCGCAGTACTTCATAAGTCTACCGACGATGGCGTGACCCGCTTCGTGATACGCGGTAATTCTCTTGTCGCTTTCGGTGATGACTCTCGATTTCTTTTGCGGTCCGGCGATAACTTTGTTAATGCCTTCGAGAATGTCTTTCATTACGATAACTTTGCGATTGCCGCGCGCCGCGAGAAGAGCCGCTTCGTTAAGAAGGTTGGCTATATCCGCGCCCGAAAAACCGCTGGTCATACGCGCGAGAACTTTGAAATCCACGTCGGAAGCGATGGGTTTGTTCCTTGCGTGAACCTTGAAAATCGCTTCTCTGCCTTTCACGTCGGGGATATTGACGTAGATTTGTCTATCGAATCTTCCCGGACGGAGAAGAGCCGGGTCGAGTATGTCGGCGCGGTTGGTCGCAGCCATGACGATAATGCCGTCGTTAGTGTCGAAACCGTCCATTTGTACGAGTAGTTGGTTGAGGGTTTGTTCTCTTTCGTCGTTACCGCCGCCGAGTCCCGCTCCTCTTTGCCTGCCCACCGCGTCTATTTCGTCTATGAAAATAATGCAAGGCATATTCTTTTTCGCTTGGGCGAAAAGGTCGCGCACTCTCGACGCGCCCACGCCTACGAACATTTCTACGAAGTCGCTGCCCGAAATGGAGAAGAACGGCACGTTCGCTTCGCCGGCAACCGCCTTGGCAAAGAGGGTTTTACCCGTTCCCGGAGGGCCTACGAGAAGTACGCCGCGAGGTATTTTCGCGCCGATTTCCATGTATTTTTTGGGATTCTTTAAGAAGTCTACAATCTCGGCGAGTTCGGTTTTTTCTTCTTCCGCGCCGGCTACGTCGGAGAAACGTATTTTCACGTTGCCGGCGATTCTCGGCTTGGTTTTTCCGAAATTAAGCGCGCCGCCCTGACCGCCTTTGCCGCGCATGGAGAAAATCAGCACGATGGCAAGCACCGCGATTATCACGAAACTCAATATCGAGATTATCGTAGACCACGGTACGCCGCTGTTCGGGTCTTTAAGCGTAATGGTAGGGCAGATTACCGAGGGGTTGTTTTCGCAATACTCGGTTACGTCCTCCGCAAGAGTACGAGAAACCACCACCACTAAGTACTGCTTGGTTTCGCCTTGCGGGAATTCGTCGCCTTTAAGCGTTACAAGCACGCGGTAAGAGTCTTGGAACTCGATTTTTTCGATTTTATTCGCTTTGAGGTCGTTCCACAAAGTAGTGTAGGACCGTTCCGGAATACGATTGAGATTGCTTACGACGATTACCACGGCAATGGCGACTAAAAGAATAATCGCTATTATGATTATTACTCGTCTGTTGTTTCTTGGTTTATTTTCCACTTCAATTCCTCTCGTTTCATTAATTTATAAAATAGTATATCAAATATTTATTCTTTATGCAACGAAAACACGCTTTATATACTTTTTTACGATAGGAATTTTATACTACGACGTATAACGCAACCTTAAATTTCGAGTGTTTCATGCACATTCCTTTACACCTCAAAAAAGCAACGTACGCACGTTGCGTCGCAATGTTTTGCGGCTCTTGCGAAAACCTCGACTACCGTACGGCATTTTATACGAGAAATGAAAGTAAATTACTTGCATTAACTTAAACGTAAAAAATTGCCCGTTACGTTTGTTTGGATGCAACGCACGCACGTTGCCGCTCGGTTTTCGTAAGAAATCAACGCGCCTTAGCCGCTTCGATATTCTGCGCCAAAAAATGGATTTTTTCGGCGATTTTCTCGGCAAGTGCGTCGACTTCCGCGGAGTCGGCGGACATAAGCGCGGCCATATTGTCGTCGCTCTTTTCGCCGACCATTCCGAGGAAGGATAAATCGCCCACTTTTCCGAGGTCCTTTTTTAGCGCGCTTCCCGCGCGTAACCCGTCGTAGGTTATCTTTACTTTACCGACGTCTTCTTTACTTCCCAAACACGCGTCTACCGCGATGACTATACTCTTTTTATGATGCGCGCGTAAATGCGCGAAATACATAGGACAGTTTACGCCGGTAACGGGCGCGCGGGTTTTGCCGTAAACGTACGCTTTTACGCGATATTTTTTTACGAGTAAATCTCCGACTTTCGGACCTAAACTGTCGCCCGGCACCTTCGGCGTGCCTATACATATCACTACCGGTAAACTTTTCTCATTATTCATACGCATAATTTTTGACTAATCGACGCGAGTTTATTCCGGGCGGTCGGATAAGTTAAAAATACGCGCGTTTTCACTTGTTTGGTAGTTTGGGGAACCGAAAATCAAAGTATAAGACCCTATAAAAAGATATTCGCGATTAAACGCGAGAAAGCGGCTTGCGAAATAGGTCGATTAAAGAAAAAACTTCCTCTTGACTAAGTTATAAATAATATGTATAATAATTTTGTATAATTATGCGCTACGCGCTTTATCTTAGGCGGGCGTACGCGCATACGGAGGAATATGAACGGAATAATTTTGGATGTTGTTGTAGTAGTCGTCGCGGTATTGCTGATTATTTTCGGAATATGGCGCGGATTTTACAAATTGATTTACGGCTTGATTTCCAACATAGCCGCGCTTGTCATTGCGATAATGCTCGTGTCTACCGTATCGGGACTTATCATAAACAAGACGAACTTGGACGAAGCGCTTTACAACTCGCTCGATAATACCATTTCGCAAAATATGGATTCGCTCGGTTTGGACGTAAAGAACGTGGATATCACTTTCAAGGCGGACGGAACGGTTACGATAGTACATAACATTTCCGATACGGAAGCGAAGACTTACGATTCGATAGCGGAGTACTTTGCGGATAAGACGAAAGGCTCGATGTTCTCCGCGTTCGCAAGCACGGTCGATTCTATGATTAACAACCAAAGCACGGTAAGGATTATCAATCCGACGCTGACGACGGACGAGCCGACGGACGTTACCAAGACGCTCGGTTTCGTGACCACGACGGCGGCGGTGGTTTACTTGGTTATGGCGATTGTTTTCGTCGCGCTGTGGATCGTTTGCTACATTGTGGTAAGGTTACTTATGATGCTCGTCAAGAAGATAGTCAACGGCACTTATCTCGGACACTTCTTCGACAAAGTTTTGGGATTTGTCGCGGGCGCGGCAATAGCGATGCTTCTTATTTGGGGCGTGCTTACCGTCATCATCGCGCTTGACACGGCGGCGACTCCGTGGATTACTCCCGCTATAAACCTCATCGATTCTTCCGTACTTACCAAGTTCTTATACAACAACAACTATCTCTATATATTCATCTCCAAGGTCACCAATTTGCAACAACTCATGGCGGACTTTATGGGAAAATTCAATTTTAGCTGAGAATGACGGGAGGTAAAAAATGAAATTTACCGGTTCAATTATAGGAAAGATATTTTTAATATTAATCTGCTTGATTTTGGGCGGAGTATTGACCGTCGGCGGCATAGTCGGCGGCGTATATTTTTACGTCAACAGCAAAAAGGTTTCCGACATCGAAGACTTGGTTAACGGTCAAACGAAAGACACCACGCTTAACTTCGACGAAGAAACGAAAAACAAAGGACTTATCGATTGGGGTAAGGACGTTTGGGCGGCGATAGGCAATCTTTACGTGGACGGCGACGACGCCACCACGATAGGAAAGATAGAAGGTCTTATCGGTATGACGCCCATAAGCGATTTGTTGAACGAAGTTATCGGCATAGACAGAGAAGTCGTAAGAAAAAGCGCGTTAGGTAACCTCGCCGCCAACATTACCGACAATCTTACCATAGGCGAACTTTCCGAAAAGGCGGACATAGAATTGCCCGACGATATCCCGCTATTTAAGGAGCCGGAATTTTTGAACTCGAACATAAACGAGGCGTTTACTAAAATAGAAACGTTCCCGTTAGAGAAGTTCGTGAAAATGAGCGAAGAAGAAACGCATCCGGTGTTATGGGCGCTCAAAGATTTGACAATCAACGAACTCGGCGGGGAGCAACTCACCGAGAAAGTGAACGGCATAAAGATTTCCGACGTGATTGAAATCGACGCCGACAGCCACCCCGTTTTACAGTCCTTGAAAGACCTTACGGTGGGAGAACTCGGCGGGGAGAAGACGAACGACATCATAAACACGATGTTCCTCGACGAGATTATGGACATAGGAAGCGATTCCGCTAACGTGTTGATAAGTTTGAAGTACTCGTCGTTAAAGTCTTCGGTCAAGTATCTGCCCGTTGCCGAAACCGACGAAAGCACGGCGGAATTTATCGGCGGCAAGGACTACGACGCTACGAAATACGACGCGGAAAAAGAGTTTTTATTCGACGCTGACGGCGTCGCGTACGCGCCGTTCTTCGACGCGGACGGAAACAAACTCGTCGTTAAAGAGGACGGAAAAGACTGCTATAAAGTCTTTGAAACCAAACTTTATAAAGGCAAATACAGGGCGATAAGGGGTATTAACGAGAAAATCGATACCGTTACCTTAGGCGACATAATGGACGTCACGCCCGAGGACGGCATACTGTATACGCTTCGTAACAGCACGCTCGATTCGCTCGGCGACGACCTTAACGAATTGTTCTTATGCGAAGTCATGACCATAGAAGAAACGTCTTCGGCAACGCTGAAAGCGTTAAAATACGCAAGCATTAAGTCGGTTACCGTGAACGTTCCCGTAACAAGCGTAATCGACGTGTTCTTCCCCGAAAGAGAAGAACCCGGCTACGTTTACCTTTACACCGCCGGCGAAAAAGCGGGCGAAGTGAATTCTTACGTGGCGGTAATGGACGACGCTACGGGCGAAAAGAAGCGCGTAAACGACGGCGGAGTCGATTGCTTTGTCGCGTATAAAACGAGAGTAAAGGAGGGCGGCGACGGCGTTTACAGACCCTTGCAAAGCATCGACGAAAAGATAACCTCACTCTTTATCGGCGAGATACTCCAAGTCGATTCCTCGTCTTCTTTGACGCTCAAAGCCCTGGCGGCTTCGTCGCTCGAATCGCAAAAAGTCGTTCTGGAAAAAGCCGTTCTCGACGCGGCTACGGCGGCGTATAAATCTTCCGCGAAGTACGACGCTTCGCTCGAAGACGTAAGATACGAATATAAGTATTCCGCGGGCGGTTACGCATTCGTCCTCGACTCCGAGGTCGCGGGTAATTTCGACCCGACGGTCGCTACGTACACGCTCTATAAGACGAAACTGTATACCGACCTTTCGGTTATCCCGAATATGACGAAAATGTTACCCTTACGCGGCGTTGACGACAAAATTAAAGTTATGACGTTCGGCGAAGCGGTAGAGATAAACGCCGATTCGAGTAAACTTATGAAATCCTTGCAACACAAGCGAATCGACGAACTCGACGAAACGATAAGCGAGATGTTTATCGACGAAATAATGACGGTAGACGAGAATTCCACCACGATGCTCCGCTCGATAAGATACAGCACCATCGACGCGCAAAAAGCGACGACAGACCTTACGGGCGCGACGGTCGTACCGAGCGAAGAATGCGCGGGCGAAGGCTTTACGTTCCTCGAAAAAGACGGAAAAGTCTACGCGCAAAAAGGCGGCGTTACCTACAAAACGAGGTTCTACGACGGCAAACACAGACCGCTAGCGGGTCTTGACGACGCTATGGACGGTCTGGCGATTTGCGACGTATTCGAAGAGAATAAACTCGACAACGGCGTTTTGTCGCTTATCGGTAGAGAAACGAAACTTAACGACATTCCCGACGCTTTCGCTACCGCAATGCAAGACACGAGACTTGCGGTTTTGAGGGGCATAGGCGTTCTCGACGCGGACCTCGATTCGTTCAAAGACTCGCAATATAAGCAAAGAGCGTTTATGAATAACGGTACCGTCGGAGGAATAATGAACGGGATGATAGACTTTATCAATACTCCCGTAACAAGCGAAGGTAAAGTTAATTATGCGGTCGTTTCTCCCGACGAAGTCGGCGTTTCCGGCGCGTACTCTTCGATAAGCGAGTTTGTGGCGGCGTATAAACAGTTCGATACGCTTGTGCTTGGCGCAAACGTGACGATAACCGTGGACGAAACGGCTGACGCAAAGTTTATTAAGGACGGAAAGTATTATATTCCCGTATTCAATATTATCGGTTTCGGCGGCGACTCTGCGTCGGGTTATAACAGCAATGGCACTATTACCTTCGTTAAGGGCGGCGTAGACGTTACGAACGACGTGATTTTAACCGTACGCGACAGCGACGGCGTAATAAGCGCGCATCAGTATTGCTCGGTATTCACTACCGCGGCGCAAAGGTTGAACTACGATACTTCCACGTATGAAAAAGCGGGCGTAACCAAGTATCAAATGCAAGTTTCTTACGTGTTTATAGAAGCGCAAAACACGATAACCGGTGTAGAGGTGGCTACCGTTACCGAAAGATAATTAAGTTGGAAGCGTGTGACGGCAACGTACGCGCGGCAACGTGTGACGTTGCATCCAATCTTCGCGAATAAGCCGCGTGCTTTTATAAGCATATAGCCGCGGAAGCGTGTGACGCTTCACCCAAGTTACGCGAATAGGCAGTATTTCTACAATAAGCGTATAGCCGCGGAAGCGTGTGAAGGAAGCGTATGGAGAGTTATATTCGCCTCACGGCGAGTGATATTCGTCTTGCGACAAGTTATATTCGCCTTATGACGAGTTTAAGTCAAAATATAACTTTTAGATTTATCTAAAAATATCACTGTTTGCGACACAAGCAAAATCGTTGTAAAAAGGCAAAAAAAAGACTAACGGAAATTTTCGTTAGTCTTTTATGTTGCGCTTAAAGTTTTTTATTTTTTAGTGAAAATTCACTCTTAGTCGCCTTCGTCCTCGTCTTCGTCCTCGTCTTCGTCCTCGGTTTCGATATCTTCGTCCTCGTCGAAGTCGTCTTCGGTTTCTTCTTCTTCCTCTTCTTCGTCTACGTCGCCCGCTTCGTCTTCGTCGATATCGTCGGACATTTCTTCGTCGAATTCTTCGTCTTGCATACCTTCCAAGGAGAGTTCCCAATCGTCGTCGGCCGTTTCTTCGGAAGTTTCGAGTCCTTCGTCCACGTCGGGTTCTTCCGCTTCTTCGAGTTCGGCAAAACTCGTCAAGCGATTGCTTTGCGCGCAGGCTTCGCAAATTTTTTCGCCCTCGTTAAGGTAATTCTTATGGCATTTCGGGCAAAGTCCGAGTTCTTCGTCTTCGAGATTGATATCGTCGAATTCGGTCGTTGGGCGTTGTCCGCGTAATTCTTGTTTACATATTTCGCAATAATCTTCGTTTTCGAGAATGTAGTTAAGTTCGCATCTCGGACATTTTTTATACTTAGGCATACGATTCCTCCTTGTTTTGCGATTTCTCGTTAGAGCGTGTATATTATATTTATTTGTAACTCGTTTGTAAACTACTTTTCGGTAATTTTTTCCACTTTTTTTCGTTCTTGCGATTTTTTTGTCTTTTCTCGTCTTTACAAGCGATTTTACGTCGGAAAAACCGCCTTAAAAAAATCTGACAAAGTATTGATATAAATTATTATTTATGATATTATATATATGGCGCTTTATGAAAATGTGTTTTTTCGTTAACGCCGAAAATCTTTTATATCTATCGATTGAAGGGCAAACATGAAGAATAGTATTACCAAAAGCGTTTTATCTAAACTTTCGGCGGCGATTATCGCGGTGCTTATCGGCTTAATCGTCTTAACGGCGGCGGTTGTTTTGCGGTTCGTTCCGTCCTCGCCGGACGAGGCGCGAGCGGAAGAAACGGATTTCGGCTGGGAAGCGTCCGTGAGGTATCAGAAAGGTTCGGAATATTTACCCCTTGCAAACGGCGATTCGCTTAACGAGTCGGATACTACCCTATACTTTTTTGTCGATATAAAAGATTCTACCTTAATTACCAATAATACTTATTTTTACGCGCGCTCGGACGCGTTATACACGCAAGAGCAACTTGCCGACGCTCCTTTGCAATGGGAACGCTTAAACGAGGACGGCGGTTTCGGCGCGAACGTGCGAGTTTCTTCTTACAAAGAGCCTACCGGTAAGTATTCCGCGTATTTCTACTTCAGAAGAGCGGAAAGTTTTACTTCTTCCGGAATTACGACCACGAATTACGAATATTACTCCAAGAGTTTCTTCATCAAAGTCAATTCTTTGCTCAGCGAAGAGAACGTCGGTATCGACTCGGTAAAGGCGACCTATCTCGACAAAAACAAGCAAGCGGTCGAGTACAAGGGCGAATGGATCGCGGCGGAACTCACTTTCACGGTAGTCACCAAATACATGGCGGCGAACGGAGTCGCTTACGATATGAACAACGAGCGTCTTTACTACTCGTACGACGGGGAAACCTGGACGCCTATGAAGAACAACGTTCTCGCCTTGTCTAAGCCCGAAGATTCTTTCGACGGCGCGACGATAAGTTTCCGTTCTTCCACCACTTCGGGCAACATCACGAGCGACGCGTACGTTTACGGCGCGAACCCCGGAGAACCGACTATTCGCCGCGACGCGTACGAACCGAGATTTTCCGTTTTGGCGAAAACCGACGGCGGCGCGACTTTCTATACCGGCGGCAGTTGGACGAGCAACGCGGTTTCTTTCGAGATTACCGACGAAAGTAATTGCAAGAGCAAAATAGTTTATTCCTATTCCGACGGTAGCGGACAAATAGACATAACCGGCGGAAACAAACTTAACTTTAACGAAACGCCGCGCGGCGCGATCTCGTTCAGCGCGAGAAACGAAGCGGGCGTAGTGTTCAGATACGGTACGAGTTACGTCGTAAATATCGATAAAGTCACGCCCAACGTGAATCTCGGCGCGGCTACGCCCGACCCGGATAACGAGGCGAGCAGTAAGAAACTCGACCTTACGGTGACGGACGTAGACTCGGGCGTGTATTCTTACGACGCGGGTTACGCCAACGGCAAAATCACTATCAGCGTGTTTAACAGAGATAGGTCGGGTAAGGTTATTTCCAACAAGAGCGGCGCGGTGTATTATTATCAAGCGCGCGGCGCGAAAGGATCTTATCCGCAGACCTGGACGAGAATGACCGCTTCGGTTACCGCGGACGGCGAAACGTATTACACCATCGACGACGCGGTGGGCAAAGAGTTCAGCGTGTCGAAGTACTATAAATTCAAAATAGTCAGCGGCGCGGGACTGGAAAGTAAGGAAGCGGAAGTCAAGTTTACCATAGTGCGCAGCGCGTACGTAATCGATATCGACGGCGTGGACGCCACGTTAAAGCCGGGCGCGCAATGGATATCCGATAAAGCGGTGGTAAGAATGATTATGCCCACCGACAGCGTTCTCGAAAACGGCGAAAGCACCGTGCCGACGAACAATTACGTTTTCTATTACGCTCCGAAAAACGGCGATTGCCCGGAATCTTATTCCGTGGGCGTACCCAAGAAGTTCGTCAAAGAGGACGAGGGTATAAGATATTGGATATACGAATTCGATATCGTGGCGAGCGCGAAGAGTTCGTTCGTCATTTACAGCCGTAACGACGCGGGCAAAAAGAGCGCGAACGTAGTGGAAACGGACGACGAAATAGCAATCGACGTTCTCGAACCGACATACGAAATGAGCGCGTATATTATCGACAACAGCACCTCGGACAATCAACGTCTTACCGAAGATAACCGTATTCCCGACGTGAACAACCCCGGTTGGATAAACGGGTCGATTATTTTAAGCGTTAAAGTCAAAGTCGGCGTAAGCGGCATTTATCTAAGAGAAATGATAATGAGTAAGGATAGCGCGGGCAACGTGCTTGTAGACGCGTCCACGGGAGAAATCGTGTGGAGTCAGAGCGCGGTAGACGTGCCTATGTTCGCCGATCCGATAGTGGAAGGAACTAATCGTTATTACGTATACAGATTCAATTTGAGTTTGCCCGATAACGAAGTCAAAAAAATGAGCAGAGATTATAAATTCCGTATCTACACGGGTAGCGGCATTTATAAGGAAATAACTTTCCGCGCCAATATCGACGTAAGCGACAATATCGGCATAAAAGACGCGATTTTCGACAGCGACGGCAAGACCAAAACGGTCGCGGCGGGCAGCGCGTTAATCGATATGGACGAGTACGGATATTCGGTTTGTAAGGATACCGAACTCGCGTTCACTTCCACCAACGACGAAAAGGGTTTTGCCAATCACTATAACGTTTACTACGCGTTCTTCGACGGCGACGGAATGAGTAATTCGGAAATGCTCGACGCGGCGGCGGCAAAGCAATACGCATTGCTTAAAGACGGACATATAAACATAGAAATCCCCGCCGATTCCAAGGGAAAAATTTACCTTGCGGTATATGTGGAAAATCAAGCGGTCAGTTACGGCGGAGCGAGAGTTCGTTCCGGGTACTACGTAATAAAACTCTCTTACGACACGGTAAACCTTACCATAAGTTACGACATTAAAGCGTACGACCGTTCCGGCAAAGTCGTTACCGACGAGATGCAAAGCCAGGCGTGGATAAGCGGTCATATCGAAGTTACCGTATGGGTTTACATAAACAGCGAGGGAGATACCAAAGTTGATTCCACGTACAGCATTTATTATATGCTCATTAAAGACTCGCAAAAGAACAATATCTCGGAAGCGATTGCGAACGGAAAATGGATAATAGCGACGGGCGCGACGTTTACCGACGACGGTACGGGGTACCGTTTCACGATTGATTTTGCCGACGCCAGTTTTTGCGGCGTTATAGCGTATTCTATATGTAACGGCGCGGGCTATCGCAACACGCAGGAATCTAAAGGCGCGTCTTCTATTTACATTGACAACACCACGCCGGTTATAGACGAAGCGATTAAGTTCTCCGACCCGGACGAAGGCAACATAAACGGCGTTCGCGGCGAGATAAGCGAATACACCGAAGGCGGAGTTTCGGTAAGCATTTCTTCCTATTACAGCACCAAGGAAATTATGTTCGGCGGCGTTACCGACGGTAACCGTTCGCCCATAACCTATTACTATAAGTATCTGGGACAAGCCGTTACGAGCAACGAAGCGTTATTAAGCGACTTCACGAAACTCAGCGGCGAAACGAGTTTGTTCCGCGAAGCGGGCTATACCGATTTCGGTAAAGACAAGTATTACGTTGCGTACTTCGCGATTTACGCAAGGAACAACGTGGGTACGGAAGCAAAAGAAAGCACTATAAGCGATTCCGCTACCGGCAAAGTTACGTCAAGCACTATTTTCTGTTTCGTTTTCGATTCGGGTTCTTTGACCAACGCTACTCTGACCCCCGACCCGACGCACGGGTTCTATAACGACGCGCTCAATATGTTCTCGTACAGATGGGAATCGAAAGTCAACATAGAATTGACCGCGGAAGGTTCTGCGCTGGGAGGCAATCCCGTTACCGGATATCTCAAATACCAATTCAGCCTCGACGACGGCGAAACCTGGTACTCTTACCTTGCTTACGAAGGTATCGTAGGTTGGTACGCTTCCAAAGACGCGGTGTCGATACTGTTCACGCCGAAAAACTTGGAGTATTACTACGACGAGGACGGAAGTCAACCTTTCTTAAACGGCGTTTACGGCGCGTTCTTATTCCGCGCGGTCAATAAAGCGGGCGCGGTAAAACTTTACGAAAAAGTTCATATCGCCATCGACAAAACGATGCCGGAGTTCGAAATAGAAGCGACGACGTATAAAAATACCGTGTACGAGGGCGGCAGTACCGAGAGCCTTGCGACCGTGGACAAAAACGACTGGCAAAGCGGACCGATAAGGATAAAAATCAACGTTACGAGAATGCCGGTAAGCGGTATTAAAGTCACTTACTACTTGAAGTACCTCGAAAACGGACAAGAAACCACGACCAAGAGCGCGGACGAAATCGGCAAAGAATTAAACAACCTCGAATTTACCACGGATATGATCGACGGTTTCAATATGAACAGAGACGCCATACTCTACGTCAAAGTTACCAGCAATTCTTCTTCCGAAGACAACGACTTGTCGCTCGAAAAATGTATCAGATTGAGCGTAGACCAAACGAAACCCGAGTTTAATCTGAGCGGACAAGCGAAAAACGACAACAGCACCATGCCGGTGACGATTGTCAGCGGACAGTGGACGAATAAGACCATCGTGGAGATGAACAGACAGGTTATCGCCAATAACGTCAGTAAGGTAGTGTATACTTACGAATACCGCGATTACAACGGCAGAGTGGAAAATCACACTTGGGCGGAAGAAACCGGTTCTATCGAAACCACCAATTCGTGCGTTTATACGGTTACGGCGACGAGCGAATCGGGCTTGACTTGCACTAAGGAATTCGTAGTCAATATCGATACCGTTTCCCCGATAATCACTTTCGGCGACGGTAATACGATAATTAACGTGCAAGACGGCGAAGAATGTTTTATCGATTTGAAGGTAAAAATCGCCGAGGCGAATATAAAAATTTGCGAATATATTACCATAAAAGGCGACACGAGAGGTTTCGCGTTCGCGGACGGTTACGTTTTTAGCACGAGCAGCGTGGACAATTCCACCCGTTACGACAAAGAGGGCAATCCGTACAGAGGCTACGTAAAAGTTTACGTAGAGGACTACGCCGGCAATACCGCGACGAAAGAATTCTACGTTTTACCGTTCAAACTTACGGTAAACAACATCACGCTCAGCGACGAGGACAGGGCGCAAGTGGACGCGTATAAGGCAAGACTTGCGGAGGCCAATTCCTATATCGAATCGAGCAGAAAGGCGTATTTTGAAAACCTCATTTCCCGTCTGGAAGACAGATTGGGAACGTTAAAGCGCGAAATAAACGGATATAGAGATTATCTCGAAAAACTCGCGAAGAGAACGAGTTTCGAACTCGGTAGCGACTATGAAGAGATGCTCGAACACATGAACAAGTTCAACGATTATAAACTCTACGGTCAAGGGTGGATTTGCGACGCGATTACCGGCGATTCGTCGAGCGTTTACAACGGTTACTACCGTAACTTTACCGAACAGTTTAAGTACCTCGACGGTTTAATGGAAAAGGTTCGTACGGTGGAAAGCAACGTTTCGGCGTTGCCCGCAATCAATATGGTAGAAAGAGAAGACTATCAGGACATACTCGACGTGTACGACGCATATAAGTCCCTTACGAGAGACCAACAGGCTTGCTTCACGCCTAACTTGCTTAACAAGTTGACCGACCTTAAAAAGTCGTGCGAAGTTTTATTGCTTACCGACAAAGACACGGGCATCGGCATAGACGGCGACTTTGCGCCGGGCGCGACCGTGGAAGTTACCGGTTACGACAAGAATTCGGGTACGTTCACCAACGCGCAGGCTTTGCTCGCCAAAACAGTATCGGCAAACGATCCCAGAACGATAGTATCCATAAACAGAATAGCCTTGGAAGCGGCGTATTCGCAAACGCAAGCGAGCGATATTACCGTTACCTTGCCGATACCCAAAGATTACCGCGACTACCTCTACTTTGCGGTTTACGAACTGAGCGACGACGGAGCGATGACGCTCGTAAATAATATGACGATTCAGCCCGACGGCGAAAGCGTGGTATTCAAAACGGAAAAACTTACGACCTACGTTCTATGTATCAAAGCGAATATGGCGGCGACCGACACGACGGATAACGAGTATGGTACCGTTTTAGGTTTACCGCTTACCAAGAAGATGATTCAATACCTTATCTACGGCGGTGTCGCCTTGTTTGCGATAATCATACTCGTGGTAATATTGATGGGTATCAGACACCGCAGATTCCTTAACAACTACAATAAAGCGTATCGTAACTCTTTATATAGAAAAGGCGTTAAAGGTATTCCTAAGGGCAATAAAGGCGTCTGAAACGGCATAAGGGAGAGTTAGTATTATATTATGTGTTTTTTCGGCAAAAGAAAAAAAATTCTTGCCAAGCAAGAAGAACTTATTAAGCAAAACGAAGAATTAAGACGAGAGATTACGACGTTAAAGGAAGTTATGCTCGGCACGGTGCAGACCTCGAACGAGGCTGTGCTTAGCGGAGTGAGGAACAACCTCGACGCCGTTCTCGTCAACGTAAAAACCGTTCTCGAAAGTAACGAAGTCAGGCTCGGGGAGTTAAAAAGCGAACTTTCCCGTAGTCTGGGAGAGATAAGAGAGAACAACGATAAACGGCTTAACGAAATACGCGTCGATAACGAAAAAAGGCTCGGCGAGATACGTTTGCTCGTGGAAGAGAAAGTAACGGGCATCATTAACGAACGCGTAGGCGTTACGTTCTCCGCAATAAACGAAAGACTCGACGCCGTAAATAAAGGGCTGGGAGAAATGCAAAATCTGGCGGGGAGCGTTACCGACTTAAAAAAGATACTCGGAAACGTAAAAACGAGGGGCGTTTACGGAGAAACGAGCCTCAACAATCTACTATCGAATATCCTCACGCCGGAGCAGTACAAGGCGCAATTCAGTTTGGCTTCCCGCGCCGACCCCGAAGGAAGGAAAACGGTCGATTTCGTTATCTTCCTACCCGGTAAAGGGGACGGAGAAAAAGTGTATTTGCCGATAGACGCTAAATTCCCGACGGAAGATTATCAAAGACTGGTCGCGGCGAGCGAGAAGGGCGACGCGAACGAAGTGGCGGTCAATCAAAAAGCCTTGTTAAACGCGGTAAGCGCGCAAGCGAAAAGAATACGCGACAGTTATATAGTTCCGCCTAAAACGGTGGACTTCGCGCTTATGTTCTTACCCGTAGAGGGTTTATACGCCGAGATCACGCGCGCTCCCGGAATGGTAGAAGAGTTAAAGAATAAATATAACGTCATACCCGTCGGACCCACGACCCTCACCGCGCTACTCAGCAGTTTACAAATCGGGTTCAAAACGCTTGCCGTGCAAAAGTCGAGTAAAGAGATTTACGACGTGTTCGTTAGGTTTAAGAAAGAACTTACTCAGTATATGGACGCTATCGGTAAGGCGATTAACCAAGTGGGAACCGTCGGCAAAACGCTCGAAGAAGCGAATAAACGTTGCACAAATATGATGACGAGCGTAAATAAGGTAGAAAACCTCATGCCGAGCGACTCCTCGGAAGACGAAGCGTAAAAAGTATTATTTACATAGCGTTTCGACGGAAACGGCGGAAACTTAACGGCAAATCCACAAGCAATAGTAGTTGCCGACAAAATCTTGTTTTGTTTCTAAATCAATAAAAAAGACCGAACTTTTAACAGTTCGGTCTTTTAGTTTTAATTTCGTTCGAGACTTCGCGTTATTCTTTGCTCGCCGATTCTTTAAGCAATTCCGCTTCGTCCGCGGCGTCGATTACGCCGAGAATTTTACCTTCCGAGATTTTGGTGTCGGCGTCGATATCCTTGATGGCGGGGATAACGTAGTAGTAAGCGTTTGATTTCATATTGCTGTTGAGGTAGTAGATAACTCCGTCGATAATGTCGTAACTAACGAAAGTCGCGTCGTAAGAACCGCCGAAGAAAGCGACAGCGTTTTCTTCCGCAACGTTAAACTTGCCGTCTTTTTTATCGAAAAGTTTTACGTAATTGAGCTTGGAAGAATATACGAAGTAGGTATAAACTTCGTCGGCGTTTTCGTAAACGCCCGCAATCGTCACGTCGTTGCCGAGCGAAAGGGTAACGTAGGGCGATTCGGTTGCTTTATCGTATGTGCCTTCGCCTTTTTCGAGCCTGGTTCCGTTGGCGTTGTATACGTCGAATTCTTTACCGCTGAAAGCGAGAGTATAGCCGTTAGATAAAGTATAGAAAGCCGTATAAGCGTGAGTGGTTGTGTCTTGGGTGTAACGATATTCTTGTCTGAAAGTAAGATTTTCGTCGAGAGTGGTTACGTAGAAGCCCGCGCTCTTACCGTTCGCGCTGTTATCTTCTTTGGTGTAGTAAAGGGTAAGTTTACCGTCCGCTCCTACGGAAGCGCTCTTAACGGTGGTTTTGTAAAGAGTGTTTTCGTTCTCTCCGTTAAAGGTCGCGGAGGACATAACGGTTTTTAATTCGCCGCTCTTAAGGTCGAAAACCTTTACGAGATAACTGTTCGTGTAGTTTTCGGTGTCGGCGTAGTCGTACATAGTGAAGATAGCGTAGTCGCCCTTGAATAAGTGCGCGACCTCCGTTCTGTCAGAGTTCGTACCGTTGTAAGTAGCGTTGGTAAGGCATTTGATATTGTTGTTTTTGTCTACGGAATATAAAATGTTGTCGTATACGTAAACGAGGTAAGAACTGTTGTCGCCGGCGTAAATGCTGATATCGTTGTCGTCGAGTTCTTTGATGACTTCGCTCTTACTGCCGTCTAAGGAAGTGCGCATGAACACGCCGCGCGTAGATCTGTAATTGAGGTCCTTATCTTTGTCTACGCTGGTAGTGTTGTAGTAAATGTAACCGTTAACGATATAGATACCGCCGTTAGTTTTGTCTTCGCCGTAAACGTTCTTGGGAACGATGGTTTTTACCGTGGTATAATCGGGTTTACCGTCTTTGAGGTCCGCTCTCATAACCGCGCCTTTGACTACTTTGCCGAACTCGTTGTTCGCGGTTTCGCCCGCAAGTCCGTTGATAAAGTAAAGATAGTTGCCGTATTTAACCGCTACGCCGCCGTTGTTTTCCACTTTCGCGCCGTCGGGAATGTCGGTCGTTACCGCGTCTTGCTTGGTGTTCTCGTTACACGCGACGAGCATGGCTACGAGTAGAACCGTCGCAAAAAGCATAATAATGATTTTTGATAACTTCTTCTTCATTTTTTTCTCCAACAAATTTTATAGTTTTATGGGATACTTTTTATTATAGTATTTTAATCTAATATATTATAAAGTATTTAAGGATAAAAAGCAATGTTTTTTCCGCATTTAGTCGATACAAACGTTACTTATAATGAAATCGAGTTTCGTTCCGAGCAGTTTTTCGTAGTCTTTCGCGCTGTTTACCGTGTACGAGAAGAACAAATGCCCGTTGTCGTGCGCGCGTTTAACGATTTTTTCGGTCACGATTTTCTTGTTCGCGCCCACGTTGTAACCCATCTTGTCGTATGTGTAAGCGAGGAACGAACTGCTTGTAAAGAGCAGCGTTTTCGCGCTCGGCGCGATTTCGTGAACGCTTTGCACGTTTTTCAAATCGAAACTTCCGAAGAAAACGCTATTTCTTCCGAGCGTATCCAAAGCGAGTTTTATCGCGGGACGAAGATTTTCCGTGCCTACGTTTTTACCCTTAATTTCGATAAGCGCGATTTTTTTCGACGACTTGACTATTTCCAAATACTTTTCGTAAGTACAAATGCGGTAATCTATCGTCTTATCGATATTCGGTTGCCCGTTAGTAACGTCGAGCGGTAAGTCTTTAATTTCGTCGTAGGTCTTTTCGGTAATCTTCACGCTTTTGTCGACGAAGGGATTAACGTCGTGGCTGCAAACGAAAACGCCGTCTTTGGTTGCCCAAATATCGGTTTCCAAGCCGCTAAAAAAGCCTTTTTGCGCGGCGGAAGCAAACGCTTGTTCGGTATTGTCGTAATAGGCTTCCGAGTGTCCTCTGTGCGCGATGACTCTCGTTCCTTGCGAGCCGCCGGCGTAGTTAGAGGAGTGATGCTTATTGACGTAGATGTACGCGAACCAGGTCCAAAGCAAGGTTACGGCGATTACGAACAAAGTAAGCGCGGTAATTAAGATTATCTTGTTTTTCTTGGATAAAGTTTTTTTCATTATTGCTTTTTCACTCCGAAGTTATGTATGGAAAGTTGTTTTTCGTTTGAAACGGTAATAATCGCGCTGTCTTCGGCAACGAGTAAATCGCCGTTTAACGCGATTTTCACAGTGTATTCTCCGGGCGTAACGTCGAATTCGAAATAGCCGTTAAGGCTTGTTACGAACTCTTTTTCCGTTCCGTTACCCGATAACGTGACTTTCACGTCGCGGATATGCGAAGAGATTTTTTCGTCGAGTTTGCCGTTGCCGTTTTTATCGAAGTAGACGAACCCGGCGATTTTCGCGGAAGTAATGTTGCTTGAAACCATAGCGTCGTCTTCGTAATCGAAGGGCGTCTTTTTGAAGTCTATTTCGTAACGCGTTCCGTTCCGCGCGAAAAGAATCTCGTAAGGATTGGTGAAGTTAAAGGCGAGTTCGCCCTCGGCGTTTTCGTCGTAGAAAGTTGTTTTTCTGTATACCGGCCACATTGCGCCGTAGTTATGTCCGTCGCTGAGCGAGTCGGGAGACGAGGAGAATAATGCCACTCCGTAGCCGTGAACGTAGACCGTGGAAGCAAGCAGTTCTTTATAGTTTTCTTTATCGGGCATTTCCGCGGGCATGGCGATAAAATCCGAGGTGCGTATAAGCGATACCGCAACGCCCGCCCGGCGCGATTCTTTCAAGATAGATGTGACGGTAGTTAAGTATCCCGCCGAGTTTTCGGAATCGTTTACTTTATCGTTTAACCAACGTGTATGGTAGCCGCTTTCGCCCGGCAAGAAGAACGGGTCGAAGAGCGTGAGTTCGTCGGGAAGATATTCCGCGCCGATAAGACCGCTTTTGTAGGCTTCGAGAAGATAACTCGTCAAAGCGACCGAGAGCATACCGCCGTAGGAGTGACCGCAAAATATGAGGTTCGAGTTTTGCGCGCCGCCGTTGTTCGACAGAAAGTCTATCACGTACGCGGCGTAAATCTCGGTAAGCGAATAGCCGCTATCCGTTTCGGGCGTGACCCATTTGTTTTCGTCGGTTAAAAATCTTTTCGTATAATCGCGCGCCCAAACTTTTTCCGCAAGGGTAGAGAATTTAAGGTACTCTTCGTCGGCGTACGCGCCCCAGAAGAAAGAGAAACAGTTGTAACCGGCGTTACGGTAATCGACCGGGTTGTTGAACGTCCCGTTGTGGCCCATACCGTGCGCGTAGAAAATCGTAGGTTTGTTCGGGTTAAAAAAACTCGCGTTTTCGAAAGCGTCGACAAACTTAGAGCCGTTAAAAATTTGCAAACCGAATTTATAACGAGCGGAAACGTTGTCGGCGAGTTCTTTCGGGAGGGCGATATCCGATTTTTTCGGAATCGCGGTAAGCGACGAGTATTCTTCTTCGCCGTAACCGTCTTCTAACGACAAAAGTCGATTTTCGGAAGCGCAAGCGACGAGCGTCAGACAAAAAAATGCGAGTATTATCGCAAGAATGAGCGTTTTTAGAATGTTTTTCTCCATTTTTTTCCTCTTCGTCGATTAGTTTATTTAAGAAACGAATAGTTGTTTTTATCGATTTTACCGTCGCCGTCCGCGTCCTTCGGGTTAATGCGAATGAACGCTACGCCCTCTATGGACTCTTTTTTTATAAAAAATCCCGCGTGGCTGTCGTGCGAAAAGTTACGATTATCTCCGAGTACGTAAAAACTTCCTTCGGGAACGACCACCGTTTGTTCGTAATAACCGCCCGAAGCGAGCATAGGCGAATTGATACGAGATTCGTCCACTAGTTCGCCGTTTCGGTAAATATGGAACACGCTCGAATCGTTTTCGTCGCGTTTTATCTCCAAAGTATCGCCTTCTCTACCGATTACGCGTTTAATGTTGTAAATCGCGCCGCCGTCATCGTACTTTCTGCCGGTGTCGAAGATGATAATATCGTTTATATGCACGTTTTGAGTGCGGAAGATGATGACGAAATCTTCGTCCTCGATGGTGGGGAGCATGGACGAGCCTTCTATCGGCCACTTGACTATAAAACTGCGGGTAAAAAAGAAAACGCCCGTAGCGAGAGCGACCAACACCGCTATCCAAACGATAAAGCCCCAGATTTTATTCTTTTTTTGCGTTTTCGATGGTATCGACTCGTCGTTATTTAGTAGAGTATCGTTCATAATATAATTAAACTCCCGAATTTCGTAGAAAATTAAATAAACATCATTTTTCCGACGACTACGTTTTTGGTGGTAACGGTAAAAGCGACTATGCCGTTCCAGTTCGACATCGGTCTGAAACGCGCGTCCTTGAAGTCGGAGCAAAGGAATTGCGTGCCGACGAAGCCGTCCGCGCCGCCCACGCAAGATTTACGCGCGACGTAGCGTTTGACGGGCGAATCTCTTAACACGCTGATTTCCAGTTCGTAACGAGCCTCGGCGGAAAAAGTGTCTATCCTAAGTATTTTATTCTTGTCCACGTTTTGTAGAATATCGCCCACGAAGAAGAACATACCGCCCGTTTTGCATACGGGACCGCTTACGCCCGACGGCGTAGTGAATATTTCCACGTTGTTGTGCATAAGCACCGCCTTGTCCGACGCTTCGCAAAAAGTGGTTTTGTTGTCCTCGTCGAATGCGTAAATGACGTTGCGATTCTTTTTCCCCGCGTCGCGAAGACGTTTATGCGATAAATCGGCGTATTTAGGTATTTCGGTAACCGTCAAGCCGTTAACGTAGGTCGTTTCCGCATAGTAGAACAAGCAGTCGCAAGGCGTTTCCAATTTTATTTGGGCGATGGCTTCTTTCGCGCCCACCGTTTCGCCCGTAGACACGCACCAGAAACGGGATTTATGGTCGCGGTTGCCGAACGAGTAGTAGAGTTTCACTTTGTTCGCTCTGATCGGCACGTCGTAGAATATATCGCCGTAAACGGAACCGTCGGAGTTAAAAGTGATTTGAGTGCTTGGCGGTTCGGGAAATTCCGAGCCGTAAAAAGCGCAGTCCGCCCATTCCGTGAGGGTGAGGAACGACTTGAAGTCTATACAGTTCGTGCATTGTCTGCTTACCGCCACGGTCAGCCTGTTATCGATAAGCACGTTAAGAGAAGCGAGCCTGTCCACGTCGCTGTATGTGCCGTTACTGCCGATAGCGGCGAAAACGGGATGCGGATAATGTTTGAGATACGCCACGCCGGTAACGCCCGCCGCATAGCAAAGTTCTTCGGTGGACGGTTCGTTTTTCGCCGATAAATCGTATTTTGGTATATCCGCTTCTTCGGGATAACCCGCTCCGGCGATTAAACCTAAGCCGCAAATACGAGATTTTTCCATACCCGCGGCGGCCATGGCGGTTTCCGTACCGTTTCTGATTCCCACGGCTATGACGAAAGTTTCTCCGAGTTCTTCTTTAAGTAAGATAAGCGCGCGCCTAACGATGAGCGTTCTTAAATATTGCGACGTGTCCTTCGCCGCCACGCAAAACGGCTTGTCTTTGCCGTTTTCCTTGCCAAACGCCGCGTGTTGACAACTGTCGGGATAAAACGTGTACGAGTTTTCGCCCACGCCGGTGTAATCGGGAACAAGCACGTTGTATCTTTTCGTGTTCACGAAATAGTCGATTACGTCTTGTTGCGGTAAACAAGAGGTTTCTCCGATAAGAAGAACGGTTTTTTTCGAGTCGAAGTCGGGTCTATAAAGGTATGCGTCCACGTTCAGCAATCCGTCGTCGCAGTGCTTCGCGCAGTAAAGGTAGCGAGTGAACTTGTCGTTAAACTCTATTACCGTGGTATGTAACTCTTCGTCGGTAGTGGAATAACCCGCCCAAACTTCGCGCGGTGTCAAAAACAAACCGGCTTGCGACGCGCTCGGAGCCATCGGAATATCGGTGCTTGCGTAGACCTTGGTATCGTTATAGGCGATATACTTTTTACGGTCTTCCACCTCGTAAACAATTCTTTTTCGTTTAGCCAAATCAACCTCCGAACCCATAACGAACGGCGGGTAAATAGTAGTCTTGTTTGCCGTCCGATAACGTTATTTCTTTTACTAAAATCTCATTTGCCGCGATACCCGACGGAAGTTTTACGCATAAAATTTCCGAATACGCGGGTAAAGAACCGGCGTTCACTCTGTTAATTATCACCCTGATTTTTTTGTTCGATACCGCCTTGAATACGGCTGTCGAGTCGTCGGGCGTTTGTACCGAAAGTAAATCTTCTTTATCTTTTTCGAACAAATCTTCGTCCGCTTCCAAAGTGAACGATATCGCAAGAGGAGAGAACTCGCTCGTTTTCTTGTAATATAAATATATGCGCGTTCCGCTTTCGTTCTCGGCGCGGTCGAGGAAAACTCGGTCGGTAAGCACGACCGGCCTTTGTGCGTTCTCGGCGTTATAAACGTAGTATTCGTGGGTAAGCGCGGTTCCTTCGTAAGTGACGGTAAGGTTTTTTTTACCGGTGGTGGCGGTATCGAAACCGGTTACCATTTCGGGCGTTATATTGACGTCTTTCGCGCTCCCGTCCGAGTAGGTTACCGTTAAAAACGCGGCGTCGTAATTGACGGTTTCGTCCACCGTGTATGTGTCCGCGAAAGCGTTATTGCGGAAAGCGACGGATGCCACGCGCGCGGCGCAACCCGACGCGACGAGCGGAAGACAAAGAATCGTCAGTATGAAAAGAGCGAGTGTTTTTTTCATTTTTTGCCCCCGTAAATCGCTTCGTAAAAAGCAACGTAATCGGTTAAAGTGTATTTTCCGTCTCGGTTAAGGTCGAACTCTTCGGCGTTACGCGCGTCGAGCAAAGCGTCTTCTAAATACGGCGCGTCCTTTTCGTCCACGGTTCCGTCTTGGTTTCCGTCCCCTATGCGTATAAGTTTATACGAAGCGACGGTCTTTCCTTCGGAAGTTATTCTAAGCGTTACCGTAGAGGAAATCTTTCTTTCGCCGTAGGCGTTCGGTTTCAAGACGGTTTGTAAGTTTTCGTCGAAAAACTCCGGTTCTAAGGAAGATTTTAACGAATTAACCAAAGCGGCAAGCGTGCGGTCTTCGTATAGACGGACGATTTTTCGAGAATTGTCTACGACGACGTGCGAGTCGACGGAAGTAAGAAAATCGTCGCGTTTAGGGAGAACTTTGACGGTTAATGAAAACTCCGCGTCGCCTACGTACCCGGTCAGCGTTTGCGTTCCGCTCGATGACGGCGAGAACGCGGCGGTCAGTTCTTCGAAGTAGTTATCCATCGGTAAAACGTACGTTTCTTCGTCGGAGAAAGTGACGAGCAGTTCTCCGCCCGCAAGAATCGGGTATTTGCCGTAGTCGAGAACGAGTCCCGCGCTCGGTTCGGTCTTGACGGAAACGGATTTTACGCTTGCGTCGCCGCCGCTTACGATATAGGTTTTTACCGCTGCTTCGGGATTGGCAACCGAAGAAACGACGGTTTCTAAAATTCCTTTATTGGCGGACGTAGAAACGCGGGAAACGAACTCGTCGCCGTTTAACTTCTTTTCTTGTCCGTCGGAATACGTTGCGTATACGCTGAAAGAGGGGGATAAGCCCGGGGCTTTTATATGCTTGGTGTTTTTCTCGTCTATGCGTAAAGAAATTATCGCGCCGGTAACGGTTATTTTAGGCAAAACGAACGTAGATATGTTGTCGTAATTTACTTTTACGAACGAGTACTCTCCGACTTTGTTCATATCCAAACCTTCTTCGACGCGCCATTTTTCGCTTTCCGCTTCTTTATAAGCGACCGTCAAAGTCTTTTTTCCGTCCGAATACGTCAGTTTTATCGTTAAACCGTCGAGTTCCAACGCTTCGCCTACGCTGAAAACGGTTTTTTTCGGCGGGGTAATGATTTCGCACTTGGATATAGTAGGTTCGTATAAATACAAGTAGAAGTTTACGATATGATCGCCGTTTTCGTCGGAAAAAGCGACTTTCGCGTTTTGTTTGCCGACTTTTTGCGGGTCGTAATCGAGTTTGTAATCGATAATCTCGATGTAAGTAGCGCGGTCGGGATATTTTACCATGAGTTTCAGGCTGTCGGGAGTGATTTTTTCTCCTATAAACGCGTGGTGCGCGTCCACGACGTCGCCGCCGTTAAGATTTTTACCTTTAACGTACGCGTCGGTAAATTGCTTTTCTATATTGTACGAGGCGAGAGAAACGGTAAAAGATATTTTGCCGTCCGCTTCGGTTCCGGGCGTGATAACTATGCCGGTGTTTGCGCCGTTCGATAAATAAATCGCGCTCGTATCGTACTTAGCCGTAGACGTCGCGTTGCCTAAAGAAGAAAAGTTTTCGTTGTTTACGCTAAGCGCGGCGCGGGCGAGTTCGTAAGGTTCTCGGTCTTTTACCGAAGTTCCGCTTTTCGCGCAAGAGGGGCGATAGACGTAAACTTCGTCGGGCGATATTACGCCGCTTATTTTGTCGTTAGTAGTTTTGTATCTTGCTTTTTCGTTGCCCGTGGAAAAAGCGTTCGAGTTCACTCGGTAAACTATCAGTCCGTCGTCCGGGAGGGAGTTTTCGTAAAGAGCGGAAGAACGTTTTCGATACTCTATCCAAATGCTTTCGTAAGAACTGACGGTAATCCTGTAAGCGAGAGTTTCTTCGCGTCCCGCCGAGCCGGTGGGAGCGAGAGAATAAACGCCGCTCGAAGTAATCTCTTTAACTTGTTCCGCGCCGCCGAAACCCAAATGTTTGACGCGCGAATAAGAGTTTATAAACTGCGGTACGTCGGACTGTTTGTGCATTAAGTCCCATTGCCCTACGGGTAAATAACTCGTGTCGTGCGAATAGTGATACAAATCGGGCAAGCCGAGAACGTGCGCGAACTCGTGCGCGATAAGACCGAGGGAGTAATTTTTCGCAAAAGTCATCGTATATTGACCGACTTTTATACCGTCGAGTTTGGCGGCGTCGCAATTATACGAAGAGGCTTTGCTTATTTGCTGTAAGTTCCAAGAATGGGGCCACATCAAGGTGTCCCAGTTCTCGCTCGAATTTACGTAACCGTTGCTTATTATGAAAGAAACCGAGTCCACGTATCCGTCGTCGTTGACGTCGAGGTCGATTCCGTCGTAAGAGAAATACTTGTTTGCCGCATTTATCGCGGAGTTAAACAAAAGACTTTCGGCGTCGTAACGTTTTTTCAAAACAGAAGATATCGACGAAGACGAAGAGGCTTTGTTGTTGAGGTAATAACTGCGCGCTTTCCCCGTTTGATAGACGAAAAACGCCGAGCCGAACTCGTTGTACCTCGGAAAAATCGAAGTCACGTTGAACGTTCCGTAACTTAAAGCGCGATAATAATCGTATAGCGACTCGCTTTCGCCGTTAAAACGCTCTTCAAAACTGTCGTTGAACTGCGAATTAAGCAGTTCCGCGGGGCTTTCGTCGGAAAAGCATATAAATATAACCACGTTAGTGATTTTTCCCGCTTGCGATAACGTTACGTCGGAAGATTGACCGGCGCGGTAAACGTTAGACGCCGCGTATAAACAATCGTCGCCGCGCGGCGAGTCGCCGCAAGAGAACGAGCAAGCGAAAACGCCCGTCAGAACGACGAGTAGAGCGATAACAACGCTTAAAATGATTTTATGTGCGTGCGCGCGTTTCTTCATATTAAAATATTATATATTAAGATTGCCTTTTAGTCAAGTCGAGAGTGATAATAGGAGCGGCAACGTGTGACGCTCCGGTCGACATAAAAATACAAGTTTCGATAAAAACGCCGAAAAATCGCGTGAAAATATGAGTTATACTGAGTTAAATTATGAAGTCGAAAATAAAAGCAACGAGAATTTTGTCGTTTTTTATCTATTGCGCGTTTACGGCGATTTTGTCCTTTGCCGAGAAGAAGTTCGGTATCGTCGGCGTGGCGGCGGGATTTTGCTTCGCGCTCGTTTTTTGTAGAGAAAACATTCTCGTCGCCGTGGCGCAGTTCGCTTTGGCAAACGCGCTCGTACACTTTTCTTTATGGTACGTCATATACGTCGCGGCGGTGGTCGTAGTCTTGCTCGCGCTTTCGTTCGCTTATTTCAAGTTAAACAAGAAATATCGACTTTGGGTGTTTGCATTAGTCTTTTTGGTATCGCAAACGGCTACGTTCGGGTTATACAACGGCACGGAAAAAGAACTTGTCAAAGACGGTGTGGGACTGGTTATAGGCTTGGCGTTCTTTTATACGAGCGTAGTGTTTTTATATCCGTGTTTGGTCAGAAAAATGCGTTCGGGCTTAACTTCGGGCGAGATGGCGTGCGGACTGATACTTACGGTTTTCGCCGGGATAGGACTCGATTCTTTCGATATTTGCGGAGTGAAACTTTTGTACTTCGTATGCGTCGTACTCGCTTTGATTTTCGCGGTGGCGAGCAGTAACAAGATTTTGCCCGTCGCGGTGTCGTTGGGCGTGGGCGGCGGTATAGCGGGCGGCGGGTACTACTCGGCTTTTTTATGCGGAGCAATCGGCTTGACCGTGTACTTCTTTTCAGATAAAAACAAGATTTTACGCGGGATTTTCACGGCGGCGGTAGTCGTTTTGATAGGGTATATACACAACGCGGGATTTAATCTTTACGAAACGTTGCCGCCTTGCGCGGGCGCATTGTTCGTGTTGCTTCCCGAGAAAATCTTCGATTCGTGGAAGAACGTCGATAAGAGCGCGAAAGGTAGGTTTGCGCTTAGGACCATGCTTAACCGCGACCGAGAAGAACTTGCCGCCAAACTCGACGACGTGGCGTTCGCGTTCCGCAAAATGGAAGGCATCCTCTCGGTAGAAGAAAAAAGTTCGGTAAAAGCCGACGTTTTGGTTTCGAGAGTTACCTCGGCGTATTGTAATAACTGCGTTCGGCACGCGGAATGTCGCAAGCAAATCGGGGATATATCTTCTGTTCTCACTAACCTTGCGGTGTTTGCCGTGAACAACGGAAAAATCAGTATGCTCGACGCCGAGCCGCTGGGAAAAGTTTGCATAAAACTGCCTAAAATCGTCGGCGTTATCAACGAGTTCGCTTCGGCGTATCGAAAACTGCGCGAACGGCAAAGCGGCTTGGCGCAAGGGAAGAGTATGGTAGTATCCAACCTTGACTGCACGGCGGAACTTTTGGAAGAACTGGCGAGAAACGTCGGTTCGGGATTCGGGTTCGACGTGGAGAGCGAGAAGAGAATCACCGAGCAATTAGGGTACGCGAACGTAGTTGCTTCCGACGTAGCCATATCGGGCGGCGGTGCGAAAGTCACGCTGTCTTTACGAGAGGAAGACTCTAACAAAAAACAAGTCGCCGCTATAATATCGGACGTGTTGGGCGCGAAGATGCGCGAAGTGAAAAAGGAAGCGCCTATTAACGGCGTGGTCAACGTTATGTACAAGCCCACGCCGGTTTACGGCGCGCTTTACGGCGAGCGTTCGCTTGCCAAAGGAGAAGTGAGCGGCGATGCGCGTCAAGCGGTAAGAATTGCCGACGATAAAGTTATTTTCATACTCAGCGACGGTATGGGAACGGGCGCGGAAGCGAATAAGACAGGCTCGGACTCGCTCGGACTAATAGAGAGTTTTTATCAAGCGGGGTTTAATCACAAGACGATTTTTTCCATTGTGGCAAAACTTCTCGCGCTAAGGGAAAGCGAAACGTTTAGTGCTATCGATATTGCCGTATTGGATACCCAAACCGCCGAAATCGATTTTATAAAACAAGGCGGAAGGGAGAGTTACGTTTTTACCGACGGCGGCGCGGAGGCAATAAAAAGCGACACGCTTCCGCTGGGAATACTTGCCGAATCCGACCCCAAAGTGGAGAGGAGAGTTCTTACAAGCGGTAATCTCGTCGTGATGATATCCGACGGCGTAGCCGACGTGCTTACCCCGTCCGATATTGCCGAAACCGTGTCTTCGGTAAGAAGTCGCAATCCGCAAGAAATTGCCGATAAAATCGTGGCGAATACCCTTTCGAAGTCGGGCGGGAAAGAAAACCAAAAAGACGATATTACTTGTATGTGTTTTCGCATAACTAAAAACTGATTTTTTGGCTATTCGGCGCCAGTCGTTCGGCGGGTACTTATAGCAGTCGGAAAGGCTTTTCCTTTGTGCTAATGCGTACTGTTAACCGCCGAAGCGCCGACTTACAAGGAAGCCGTTACGTACCTTACGGCTTACATCTAAGTTCGTAAGGCGTTCCCCCTTACTGTATCCCCCTAAGGGGAAATTGTGAAAAGTGTCATTTCCACAATTTCGCATTATACCGTAAACTTTCTTGGTTCTATAAAGAAAGCGTACGTTTATTGTACGCGTCGGCTACGGGCGTTGCCCCACGCAGAAGCCAAAAAATCGTTCAAAAATAACCTCAAAAAATAATCTTAGTATCAATCTTATAAAAAAAGCTTATTTGCGGCTATATGCTTATTAAAATACGCGGTCTATTCGCGAAACTTGGGTGAAGCGTCACACGCTTCCGCGAAATTGCGATGCAACGTGCGTACGTTGCTCACACGTTGCCGCTTTCGCGTCTATAATGTCTTACGTAGTCGACTAAGAAGCGCACGTCGTTTTTCGACCAGTCGTTTTCCGAACAATCGGGAGATTTATGGTCGCCCCAAGAGGTGCCGGGGACGGGAACGCCGTCCTTTACGTAGCCGCCTACTTCCGTGGTTAAGTAGATTGCGCTGTCTATTTGGCTGACGTTGTTTTGACAGTCGGTCGACCAGATTCTTTTGCCGTCGATATAGAAGATATAGATATTTTCGTCCCAGTACAGTCCGTAGGTGTGGAAATCGTCGTAAATATCGCCGTAATCGCCGAATAAAGCCATTACGTTAGGGAAAGACTGATGCTTCGTTCCGTAGCCGCCGATATGCACGTTTTGTTGCACGACGGACTTGGGAAAGAATGCCCCTTCGAATATGTCGATTTCCGCGCCCGCTACGCGCGCGTCGGTTTCGCCGTTTGCAAAAAGTCCGTCTATCTCTACGGGCATCATCCAAAACGCCGCCCATATTCCGTTATTTTTAGGCAGTTGGCAGCGCGTTTCGTAGTAGCCGTACTTAGATTCGTACTTGTCGTGAGTGGTTACCGCGCCGGCGTAGAAGAATCCGTCGTCGCGCTTGGTTACGTCTATTATAAGGTTGCCGCCGTCTACTCTAACCGAATCGGCGGACCAGTACCCACCGCGCCGCGGCGTTCTGCCTTCGGATTTGTTCGCTCCTTCGACGTTCCACTTGCTTAGGTCCACCGCGTTTCCGTCGAACTCGTCGTGCCATACAAGCGTTGCGCTCGATAAATAATCGTCCAAACTAAACTCGTACGGAGTGTTTGCGAATACGTAAAACCAAACCGTCACTCCCACGCAAGCAAGGCAAAGTAAAATAACGATTATTATGCCGATTATTTGCGAAGCGCGAGATTTGGGCGTTGTCGAATTGTTTTTAGTCATAAACTTAGCAAATCCTTAGAAGTAGATATTTAATAATAACATAAGAATAATTATTTTTCAAGAACTGCGTAAATAGTCTGCGGCATAATTTTAATAGGCATCGGCTTAGAGATTTTCATTAAAAAGTTTTTTCTAATTAGCAACGTAAGCACGTTGGAAGCGTGTGACGCTTCACCCAGCAACGTACGCACGTTGCATCGCAGTTACGCGGAAGCGTGTGACGCTTCACCCAATCTTCGCGAACCGACAGTATTCTTCTATAAGCATATACTCGCGTAAGAACTTTTATCTAAAAAAAAGAGAGTTTACGGTATGATCCGAAAATACGAAAACGACGCTTTTTGTATTTTCCCCTTAGGGGGATACAGTAAGGGGGAACGCCTTACGAACTTCAT